>JAMHVA010000089.1:0-9806 GCA_035904625.1 Alphaproteobacteria bacterium
AGGGGCGGATTGAGGCTGGCCCATGGCGCGGACGCGCTGGGTCAGATCCTTCACTATCTGGCTTCTATCGTCTTGATTTGCCAATACAATCACCCTTATTACACAATCAACGCCCGAGCAGACTTTTGTTTTTCTTATGAAAATAAATTTGTACTAATATATCAATATTCTGCTGAATTACAAGGAAAATCTCCCCCGGGCAGATCGTTGAAAGTAAAAGTTCGCGGTTGATTTGTGAGAGTGTCTTTCATACAAAAGGGGGCGCGGTTTTGCGCCGCAAACAAACAGTTTATTCAGTCCGTACCAATCGGGAGTCATTCATGGCCGTTCTTATCGACAAAAACACCAAAGTTATCTGCCAGGGCTTTACAGGCTCGCAAGGGACGTTCCATTCGGAACAGGCCATTGCCTACGGCACGAAAATGGTGGGCGGCGTGACGCCGGGCAAGGGCGGCAGCAAACACCTCGACCTGCCGGTTTTCGATACCGTGCGCGATGCACGTGAAAAAACCGGTGCCGACGCCAGCGTGATCTATGTCCCGCCACCATTTGCGGCGGATGCGATCCTCGAGGCCATCGACGCGGAAATTCCGCTGGCGATCTGCATCACCGAAGGTATTCCGGTTCTGGACATGGTGAAAGTCAAACGCGCCCTGCAGGGCTCCAAAACGCGCCTGATCGGCCCCAACTGCCCCGGTGTGATCACACCGGGCGAATGCAAGATCGGCATTATGCCGGGTCACATCCACAAGCGCGGCAAGATCGGCATCGTATCCCGCTCCGGCACCCTGACATACGAAGCTGTGCACCAGACGACTGCCAATGGTCTGGGTCAGACCACCTGTATCGGTATCGGCGGTGACCCGGTCAACGGCACCAACTTTATCGATTGCCTGCAAATGTTCCTCGAAGACCCGGAAACCGAAGGTATCCTGATGATCGGCGAAATCGGCGGCAGCGCTGAAGCCGATGCCGCGCAGTTCTACAAGGAACAGAAAAAGAAAAAGCCGATTGCCGGTTTCATTGCTGGTGTAACGGCGCCGAAAGGCAAGCGCATGGGCCATGCCGGGGCCATTATCTCGGGTGGTAACGACACGGCAGAAGCCAAGATCGAAGCGATGAAATCAGCAGGGTTTGTCGTGTCTGACAATCCATCGGGTCTGGGCGCGGCGATTGCCAAGGCGATGGCTGCCTAAAAACCGGAAAGGGATTGAGTGTGCAACGATTGTAAGTTGTAAAACTCATCCTTTTCAGACTGAAACCCGTCAGGTACAATTTCCGGGTCAAAACCGGAGGGACTCATGGCCTATCTTGACCATTTCAACGAAGAACAGCGTGAACTGCTGATCAAGCTGCCCTATCGCGCCGGCCTGTGGGTCAGTGTCAGCGATACGACTGGCGGCGATGATTCCGATGAAGCCGAGAAGATGGCGCTGGCGAATATCGTCCGTAGTTTTACAGAAGATTTTCTGAAGTCTGAATTCGTCGAGGAAGTCATGCGCGAAACCGTGGCGCGCCGTGATCAGTGGGACAAGTGGAGCACCCAGACCGACGCGATTCCCGATGAAGTCCGCAAAGGGATCGAGATCGCGTCTGCCCATATTGATTACAAGCATATCCATGCCCTGAAGCTGAGCCTGATGGATGTGGCGATGGCGGTGGCGATGGCCTATCGCGAATTGGATGAAAGCACGCCGTTGATGGCGCAGGTGCGTATTTATTCCAAATACTGGCTTGAGCATGTACGGGCGTATATCTTGAAAACGCAGCCGCCAATCATGGAGCAGTTCCTGAATATCAGTCAGGACGAACACAAGGCGCTGGATATTCTGTCGGGTGCGCTTCGCATGAAAGAGATCGAAGGCGTTGAGCCTGCCAATCTGGACCAGGAGGCTGCGGCCTGACCGATGTCGCTTCTCGATCCGTTTTCTGAAGATGAAAAGACGCTGCTGGTGTCGCTGCCGTACAAGGCCGGGCTGTGGGTTAGCCTGTCTGATGAGAAAGGGCAGGGCACGGCGCGCGCGCGCGAATTGAAAACAATTGAAGCTGTGATCGCCCGTTTATCCGAGGGGCAATTTGCATCGGCCTTCGCGCATGAGGTCGTGGCGCAAACCTATGCGCGTCGTGAAGAGTGGCCGTCATGGTCGCTGCAGACGGGGGTCGTGCCCGATGAAGCGCGCCGGGCTGTCACGCTTGTGGCCTCTCAGTTGATGCCGCATGACGCTGAAGCCTATGTGCAGATGATCATGAATATCGCCTATGAGACAGCTTACGCGTACCGTGAATTCGACCAGTCCCTGAGCATTCCCATCCGCTTCTGGGTCAGTCTCAAGCTTCTGTGGGAGGCGTTCATTCGTACAGGCAATCGCGATTACCGCATCGAAAGCGTGGCGAACATCAGTCTCGCCGAAGACGAAGCGATTGCCGTTCTGGCCAGCGCGCTGCATATCGAAACTGGCGAAACGATCGCCGACCTGTAGCGATTACTGCGTCAGTTGAGGGCCCGGTTTCGGTTTCTTGGCATCGCGCAGGGCTTTTCCGCCATACCAGATTTGATAATCTTCGGGGCTTGTGAATGCACCGCGCGGTTGCGGGTCCTTGTTCAGGCGGGCCTGTGACTGAATGACGACCCGTGCTGTATCGATCCCGAAGAACAGTTTTTGCGCTATATCCTTGATGTCTTGTCTGGTGAGGTTTTCTGCTGTCTGCGCCATGTCTTCGTAATACCTGAAATTGGCTTTCTTGTTGGCGGCCAGATCAAACAGGATACTCTCTCGCTCGCCGATGCTGTCTTCCTTATCGTGCATATTGGCCATGAAATTTTGCCGATGCGTTTCAAATTCTTCATCGCTCATATTCTCGATGATGGCAGGAACACGTTTTATCCATGCCTCAAGCCGTCTTTGTATTTCTCCGGGGCCATATTCGGCTGACTGAACGATCAGGTGCATGAACATATTGTCATTGGTTGTATCGGTGTCGATATCGACAATATAACCTGTTTGCTGAATATCACGGATCTGCGTATACAGATCGGCCTTGATCATGTCTTTCAGGATATGCATGCCGATGGCGGCCTTCGGTGACAGGGGCCCGCCATGGATACTGAAAAGTACACCATTGTTGTTGTCAATCACACGATTCCATAAAAGAACCTGATCCCCCGTGCGGAGAAGAACTCCGGGCGCGGGCTTGACAGCGCGTGCAGGCAACGGTTGCGTTCCCACGTCATGGAGGAACGTTTCGACCATGGCTTTGACATCGCTGCGGTTCCAGTTGCCATAGGCCGTACCGGTGACCTGTGCCTGACGAAGGACTTCGGCACCGTAATTCCGTATGTCCTGCAGCGTCAGGGGCCGAAGGGCCGCCCGTTTCATCGTGTTGGTATAGAAGTCAGGTAACAGCATCTTCTGAAAATTCAATAAAGCTGACCCGATGGCTTCGCCTGGCGTATTGCTGAACGCGCGCATATGTTCATCCTTCAGGATTTTGAAGCGCGCTTGGTCCAGTTTGCAGTCTGTGATGTTCTTGCCCACCATCCTGATCAGTTCCGGCAGGCGCTGGGTATATCCCGAAAATCGTAGTTGCAGGCCCTCATCATCGACTCTGACAGCATAACGCAGACCTGCCTGCGATAACGGGTAGGCCTCTTCGTTCATATATTCGCTGACGCAGGCCTGAAGCAGTGTGGCCTTCACGTAATTTGAAACATTGCCGCTGACCATCGGTGTTTTCAGCAGCAGGGTCATGGCCCCTTTGGGCTGCTGGAACCGCGTGTCGTACTGTGACCAGACTTTACCGATCAGGCCGTCAACCGCTAACTGCGGCAAGCCATCGGCACTCACCTCGCCGGGTTCAGGATTTACCAGTGCCAGATTATCGGGAATATACGGATTGGGTTTGGGATAATGCAGTCCTTTGAATTCACCGGGCTGGGCAAGGCGTTTGTAATGATCGCCCCCCACAAGACGGTATGAATATTCACTTTCATACACTGGGTCTTTGGTGTCGACTTCCAGATTTTGTGCCATGACAAATACGGTCAGATTGTCCGGGGTCATGGTTTCAAGTACGCGCTTGTAAGCTTCGGAATCGTACTTGCCAATCAGGAACGGCTTGTCCTGAAAATCACGAAGGCCGTACTGCAGCATGGCGGAAGCTTGATTGTAAACGTAATCAGACCCCTCTGATGGCGGTGACCAGCGATGATGGATTGCGCCCATCTGTTGTTCCTGACGGAATGTGTATTCCTTGATACCGTCTCTTTTCAGCATGTTGAGATAGCTGAAAACAGCTTCCATGATATCTCTGTGCTGCTTGACGCCATCTTCGGTCAGGCCGATGGTGATCATCATCGCGTTGATGTTCTTGTCAGGCGTATAGGATGAGGCTGCCAGTGAGGTTGCAAGACCGGCTTCCTTCAGCAGTGACAGCAGCGATCCCTTGCTTTCGTCACCAATGACGGCAGACAATATTTCATCAGGTTTTGAGTCTGAATAATCCGAGAGCCTGATCGTCGGAAACTCCATGATCAGCGTAGGCTCGTTGTTGTTGGTCTTCAGGAAGATGGATCTGTATTTCCCCTGCAAGGGCGCGCGGAAGTCGGGATCGATGACCGGGTGTTTGACCTTGAAGCTGGGCAGTCCGTTGAAATGCTGGCGAACAAACGCTTCCTGTTGATCGAGCGGCAGGTTCGATATGACAGCCAGTTTCATATTCGTTGCGGAATAATACTTCCCGAAGAAATCACGCAGGGCCTCGCGGTTATCACCGGCAAGACTGTCCTTGCTGCCGATGTCGAAGCGCGCGAGCGGGTGGCCGGGGTTGGATAACATGTGGCGCAGGTGCCGGAACTGCCATCCCCTGGCGCCGATATTCTTGTCATACTCGCTCTGGATGGCGCTGACCTCGCGTGCTGCATTCTCTTCACTGAAAAGCGGTGCTTTAAAGAAATCACTAAAGCGGTCCAGCGCCCCTTCAAACCCTTTGTGACTGATCTGGAAGAAGTAATTGGTTTCGCCTTCCTTGGTGAAGGCATTGAAGTCGCCATTGTGACGGGACAGATAGGCCTTGAAATCGCCCGTCTCGGGATATTTTTGCGTCCCCTGGAACAGCATGTGTTCAAGGTAATGCGCCAGTCCCGGTTTGCTATCCGGGTTGTATAGATGTCCGGCCCCGACAGCAATCGAAGCGGCACTGGTATCGGCATCCGGGTCGTGTGTCAGTGAAACATCCAGCCCGTTGGACAGGGTCAGTGTTCGGGTTGTGCGCTGGGCAGGGGACTGCATCTTGCTGTCCGGCGGCTGGTTGCTGTTCTGGGCGGTCATAAACGGGCCGGCCAAAGGTCCCTGTCCGCGCGGTGTCTCATGACCGGGATGCGCGGTTGCCAGTGTGGTGCTCAAAAGCAAACCGCTGGCAAGGCCGGTAAACCACCTTGTGATGGGGTTGGGGGCAGTCATGGAATCGTCGTTTCCCTGTAGTCCTGAAGTCCCTCATAAACTACAGGAAAAAGGTTAATTATGTCCAATATTTCCTTATCCCGGATTTATGGCGCTTTTCCGCGGCGCAAAGCTTGCAAACCGGGGCACAGAGCATTAGAAAAACAGAGAAATCTAAGGTTTTTTCTTCAAGGAGTACCTATGTCCGCTTCATCCGAACGCATGACGTTCCTCTCTGGCAACAATGCTGAATATATCGCCCATCTCTACAGCCAGTATCTGAACAATCCCGGCAAGGTCGATCCGAGCTGGCAGGAGTTTTTTGGCTCGCTGGACGATAATGAGGCCGCCTTGCTGCGCGACCTGCAGGGCGCAAGCTGGACACCGGAAGAAAACCGCCGCAACAAGGTCAGCTTTGGCGCGGACATCGCCGGTGACTCGAACGTGGCCGTGACGACGGCACAAAAAGCCAAGAAGGGCGCACCGGCCAATCAGGATGATATCCGTTCCGCCGCAAGAGACTCGGTCAGTGCGCTGATGCTCATCCGCGCTTACCGCGCGCGCGGCCATCTGATCTGCAATCTTGATCCGCTGGGCCTGAAAGAAATCACCTATCACCCGGAACTGGATCCGTCTTTCTACGGTTTCAGCGATGCTGACTATGACCGCCCGATTTTCATCAATGGCGTTCTGGGCATGGAAACGGCAACGCTGCGCCAGATCGTGCAGGTGCTGAAAGCCACATACTCCGGCAATATCGGCGTTGAATATCTGCACATGTCCGACCCCGACCAGAAGCAGTGGATTCAGCAGCGCATCGAAGGGCCACGCAATCACACCGACTTTTCGCCCGAGGGCAAGAAAGCGATCCTGCAACGCCTGACAGCGGCAGAGTCGTTCGAGAAATTCCTGCATGTCAAATACACCGGCACGAAGCGTTTCGGTCTTGATGGCGGCGAAGCGCTGATCCCGGCGCTGGAACAGGTGATGAAACGCGGTAGCCAGCTGGGTGTCGAGGAAGTCGTTCTGGGCATGGCGCACCGTGGCCGCCTGAACGTGCTGACCAACGTATTCATGAAACCGTTTACGGCGCTGTTTTCCGAATTTCAGGGCAATTCTTCTACGCCTCAGGATGTGCAGGGTTCCGGTGATGTGAAATACCATTTGGGCACCTCCGCCGACCGCGAGTTTGACGGTAAATTCGTGCACCTTTCGCTGACGGCGAACCCGTCGCACCTCGAAGCTGTGAATCCGGTCGTGATCGGCAAGGTCCGTGCGAAACAGGTGCAGCGTTATGATCGCGATGCGTCGAAAGTTGTGCCGATCCTGCTGCATGGCGATGCTGCTTTCGCGGGCCAAGGGCTTGTTACCGAAACGCTGATGATTTCCGAATTGCCGGGTTACCGCGTGGGCGGAACGATCCATATCGTGACCAACAACCAGATCGGTTTCACCACGATGCCGAAGTTCAGCCGTTCCGGCCCGTATTGCACGGACGTGGCGAAGATGCTGTCGGCGCCGATTTTTCACGTCAATGGCGACGACCCGGAAGCTGTCGTCCACATTACGCGCATCGCAACGGAATTCCGTCAGGAGTTCAAGAAGGATGTGGTCATCGATATTTTCTGTTACCGCCGCAACGGCCACAACGAAGGCGATGAGCCGGCATTCACGCAGCCGCTGATGTATAAGGCAATCAAAACCCAGAAAACCACGCGAGAGCTTTACGCCGCACAGTTGATCGGTGAAGGCGTCGTCAGCGAAGCCGAATCGAAGGCGATGGTGGACGAGTTCAATAACTATCTTGAGCAGGCATTCGAAGCGACCAAAAGCTACAAGCCGAACAAGGCCGACTACCTCGAAGGTGCATGGACAGGTCTGAAAGTGGCATCGGGTGAAGAACGTCGCGGTGTGACATCGATCACCGAGAAGGATATGCAGAAGCTCGGCAAGGTGCTGACGTCCGTGCCGTCCGACTTTCATATCAATCCCAAGATCGCCCGCCAGCTGGAAGCGAAACAAGATATGTTCAAAACGGGAACGGGCTTTGACTGGGCAACGGCGGAAGCGCTGGCGTTCGGCAGCCTGCTGGATGAAACATACCGCGTGCGCCTTTCGGGGCAGGACGTGGGACGTGGCACGTTCTCTCATCGTCATGCGATCATGTACGATCAGGAAAACGAACAGAAATACATCCCGTTGCAGCATATCTCCGCCGCGCAGGGCCAGTTCGAAGTTCATGACAGCCCGCTGTCGGAAGCCGCCGTGCTGGGTTTTGAATATGGTTACACGCTGGCCGATCCCAAAACACTGGTCCTGTGGGAAGCGCAATTCGGCGATTTCGTCAACGGCGCGCAAGTGTTGATCGATCAGTTCATCGCATCCGCTGAATCAAAATGGCTGCGCATGTCGGGTCTGGTGATGCTGTTGCCGCATGGTTTTGAAGGGCAGGGGCCGGAGCACTCCTCCGCCCGCCTCGAGCGTTTCCTGCAACTCTCGGCAGAAGATAACTGGCAGGTGACCAACATCACCACACCGGCGAACTATTTCCATGCGCTGCGCCGCCAGATGCACCGCGACTTCCGCAAGCCGCTGGTGAACATGTCGCCCAAATCGCTGCTTCGTCACAAGCTGGCGGTATCGTCGATGGACATGTTCACGGGTGACAGCACGTTCCACCGTATCCTGTGGGATGATGCGCGCGATACGCTGGCCAAGGGCAAGGATGTCAAACGCGTCGTGCTGTGCTCGGGCAAGGTGTATTACGACCTGTTCGAGGAACGCGAGAAGCGTGGTTTGAAGAATGTCGTGATTTTGCGTCTGGAACAGCTTTATCCGTTCCCGGGCAAGGCATTGGCAAATGAACTGAAACAATACCCGAACGCCGATGTCGTCTGGTGCCAGGAAGAGCCGCGTAACCAGGGCAGCTGGTGGTACATCCACGAGCGTATCGAGGATATCCTGTCCGAACTGAAGCATAAGGCTGGGCGTCCAAAATATGCGGGCCGCCCGGATGCCGCCGCACCGGCAACAGGTCTGATGAAACGCCATCAGGCGGAGCAGGCCCAACTGGTGAATGAGGCTCTCACTGTATAATGCGTCAACTGGCCCGCAATATATTCGTTCAATGTCTGGTAATACTCGCGCTGGTGACAGCGGGGGTATCACCGGCATGTGCGTTTATATCGGGCAAGACAACGATGATCGAAATTTGCAGCGATGACGGGGTGACAAAAGTCGCGGTGCCTGCCGATCAGGCACCGGATACGGCAGATCATGACCGGCAGGGACATGATTGCGGTTTCTGTCTGGCGCATGCGACGGGTAAGGCGATTACCACGCCCGATGCCGCGATTATCGATTTCAGCTTTATCTATAATGATTCCTTCAGCTTCGCCACCGCCCAGCATCGGTCTGACATTCTGGATGGACGTCTGCCTGCGCGCGGCCCGCCTGCCATCCTCTAAAATCATCCGTTTTTTATCTTCGGGACTTTAGAGGAGTTTCCCCTTATGCGCGCGTTTCAACACGGCCTTTTGTGTGCCACCATTCTGTCTGTTCTTTCACTCCCGGCTTATGCCGAGCACCTGATCGTGCCTGTGCCAATCGGCAAAAGCACGCTTACTGTTACGGGCACAGGACAAGCTATCCAAGACTTGAGAAAAATCGCAGGGGGAACCGATGTTGTCCCCGCCGAGGAATATAAGAAAGATACATATGCCCTGTCGCTGAAGGATGTTCTGGCGGCAACACCGGGCGTACTGGTGGAACGACGTTATGCGGAAGAATCGCGTCTGTCGATCCGTGGTTCCGGCCTGACCAAAGGGTTTCATTTGCGCGGCGTGGCGCTGTTGCAGGACGGTATGCCGTTCAACTTTGCCGACGGCAGCGGCGATTTTCAGGAAGCGGATATGCTGGCACTCAAGCATGTTGAGGTTTACCGCGGAGGTCAGGCTCTTCGCTATGGCATCGCGGGACTGGGGGGTGCCATTAATATGGTGACGCCGTCAGCCCGCACGATGGATTATCAGGGCCAGGTCCGCGCCGAGGGCGGCAGTTTTGGTACCCTGCGTATGCATGTGGACGCGGGGCAGACCTTCGGAACGGCAGACGCCTATGCATCCGTGACCAAATCGATTGTCGATGGCTATCGCCAGCAAACCGAGCAGAACAATACCAAATTTAACGGGAATATTGGTTACGCTTTTGCCCCCGGGGTGGAAACGCGCTTTTATATGTCATGGAACGATATTCAGCAGGAAGTACCCGGAACACTGACCAAGCAGCAGGCGCTGAATACGCCCAAAATGGCACCGGCGACGAATATCCTGAATGATAATGCGCGGGATATTCGCTCCTTGCGGATGG
>JAMHVA010000090.1:0-2423 GCA_035904625.1 Alphaproteobacteria bacterium
GATACGTAATTCTGCACATCTTCTTTCAGAACGCGGCCATCCTTGCCGGTGCCGGGAATTTTGGACGCATCAAGATTGTGATCACCCACCATCTTCTGCACCGCCGGGGAGAGTTTGTGATCGGCCCCCGTCACAGCACTGGTGACCGGGGTCGGAGCAGCAGGTGCGGGTGCTGGATCGGCCGCTTTCGGCTTGACGTCATTGGCGGCACTGCCAGCGGCAATTTCGCCCAGCAAAGCGCCGACACCAACATTGCTGCCCTCGCCCGCGACAATCTTGCTGATCACGCCGCCGGATGGTGCATTGACTTCGAGCGTCACCTTGTCCGTTTCCAGCTCGACAATCGGCTCATCGGCCTGAATGGCGTCGCCTTCCTTCTTCAGCCAGCGCGCCACGGTGGCTTCGGTCACGGATTCGCCAAGGGTCGGGACAACAATATTGGTCATATCTCACTCGGTGTTCTAAGGGGGTTGAAAACTGCCCCTAATGTGGCGCGAAGAACCCCCTACGTCAAGTCCGGGATATTCATAACCATGCTGAAAATGGGCTTGAAAATCAGTGTGGCAGAGGGTTGGTTATAGTGCTGGCGCTGTTTGCCGCTTTTCGGCACGCGCCCTTGCTTCTGCGGCCAGATCGGCGGGGCTGTAAGACGTCACCTGATCCGGGTTTTTGATGCTGATATTCAGGAAATAGGCGCCGCCTCTTTCGTTGAAATGCATCCGGGCCATACCCACCACCAGATAGTTACCGCGCGTCGGGAAGGAATCCGCCGTTCCGGGACCATCCATGTAGATGCGCGGAATGATGAAACGCGCCCCTTTCTGGTCGCGTTCGTAAAACAGTTTCTGCCCTTCGGCATAGCGGCCTTCAGCAGCTTCGTAAAGACCGACATGCAGCAAAACAGGATGAGATGCGCCATTACGCAACCTGTCCATCAGGCTCTTCAGCCTGCGTTCGTTCAAAATGGCAAAATCCGTCCACGGAACGACCGTGTTATGAACGACCAGCGCGCCCTTCAAGCGGGCAACATCGCCCCGGCGCATCAGATCGACCAGATCGTGAACCGATTTCACAGGAACCGATTCCTTATATTTTTTGACGATTTTCTTTTCATCCGTCGTATCGCCCGGCACCACCACCTCTTCGGGCTGCAGACGGGGATCACGAGCAATCACCTTGCCGCCCTGCGCTCTTTCATAAACGGGATGCTCCGGATCGGTGCGCCCACCCAGCAACATATTCAGGTGAATACGATAGGGGGCATTCAGGTCAATTTCGCTATCCGACGACCCGGCAGTCTTGGGCAGCTTGCATGTCGGCTCATGGTTTTGGCGGGGCGCTTTCTTAAAGTGCGCGCGCGTCCCTTCCAGTTGCGTGCCGCAAATCATCGCGCCGCTGCCTTTGTTGAAATCAACCCGCAGGTTGCAATAAGGACACTGCAGTTTGTCCTTATGCTGGCTGGCGTCATAAAATGCGCGTCCGGGACGCAGATACGCGCCGGAGCTCTCCAGAACGGGCTGGACAAGCTGGGTCGTGCCGTCAGGCCTGACAAAACGGGCCTCAGGAATGTGAAGGGTTTCTGCGCGTTTAGACGATGCCATGCATGCCACCTATCCGAAAATTTCACCCGGAACGATATACAAGTTATGAAAAATTGTCAAATTCGCCCTGTTCATCGCTGGTCGCCCCTGCTCCGCCGCATCAGCAGCCCGATCAGCGCCATTCCCAGCCCCGCCAGCATGAACAGCACCATCACCGCATCCCGGAAGGCGGTTTTGAACGGCCCCGGCCCGGAAATACGCTCGCTCAAGTCGTCGAGAAACTGCCATTTATGCAGACGGCTGAAGACCCATGTTTCGGCGACTTTCAGCTTGTCCACACGCGCCGATATCACGCCCGTCCGCGCTTCGATAAAGAGCAATTCATCACCCATATCCACCCGCCATACCGGCAAGCGTTTATAGGCAAAGCCATATTCATCGGAGAACGACGTTACCTTGGTGATCTGACCTTCGCGTACTCCGGCCATGCTGCGGATGAAGCCCTGATCGCCGGCCAGCACGGCCTTTCCGCGCGCATCCATATACCGGATATCTTCACCAGCCTGTAAACGCCACCAGACCTTGTCACCCACAGCAATCATACGCAGATCATCGCCCTGCACCTTCGGGAAATAATGCAGCGATGAAACATCGACAATGACGGGGGCCGGATTATGATCGCCATAAAGCATCGGCGACTGCACAAACAGATGAAACAGGCCGCTGACAGGGAACATCAGCAACGGGAACAGGGCGGCATACGCCACCACGCGATGAGCGCGACGCAAGCCTCTGCGCTGTCCGCGCAACCGCACCAGCATATAAAGCCCGGCAACGGCCATAGACAACGCCGCCCCCACCAGCAAGGTCATGATCACCAAC
>JAMHVA010000091.1:0-5254 GCA_035904625.1 Alphaproteobacteria bacterium
CCCGATTCAACAGCCAGTTCCTTGTAAGCCATCGTGCCGGTGATCGAGCCCGTGGAGCGGACTGTCAGACGGCCGTTGACTGTAATGTCGCCTTCGAAACGACCGGCAATCGTGCACTCGTCGATCTCGACCGTGCCGTAGAATGTACCGCTTTCGGAAATCTCGAGGATGCGTGCACCCTTCAGAGCAGCTTCCACTGTACCTTCAACAACCAGCGTATCGCAGGCTTCGATCTCGCCCGAGATGCTGATGCCTTCGCCAATGACCAGACGGCGACCGTCGGCTACGTTGGTGCGTGTTGTGTTACCGGCAGTGCTGTAGCTGTTTGCACCCGCGTACGGAGCCGCCGGAGCCGCTGCATACGAAGAACCCGGGGGAACACGGCCCGCTTGCGGCGTACCCGGACGCTGGAATGCTGCTGCACCGCCCGGAATGTCGATGCGTGCTTGATTGTTTTCTTGTTCGCTGGTGTTCGCGTTCATATTGCTTTCCTCAGATTTGCTATGAAAGTGGGTGTTTGCTGTGTACATGGAGCCGGCTGGTTTTTCCTGACCTGCGACAACGCCTTCAGCCATGACGGTCTGCTCGCTTGCCTGCTGGTCAGTCTTGGGACGGTGAAACATGCCTAATCTTCCTTTTATGCTGTTTTGGCTTCAACGGGGGCGCCGCCCCTTTTAAAGAGCCCGCCTGACGCGCTGAAATTCAATAAGCTGAACGGTCAGGAACCTACCAGCCCCCTCGGGCGGCTGCAAGCGGAAGTTTACAAAAAGCTACGGCTTTTTCCTGTAACTTATTGAAAAACAAAGAAACAGCAGCTACAAATTCTCGTGGAAATAATGATAAATCTTTTCCGCCACCGCTTTTGAAATCCCCTCCACCTGCGCCAGATCCTGAATACCGGCACGCGCGACTTCCTGCGCCGAGCCAAAGTGCAGCAACAGGGCCTTTTTCCGTTTTGCGCCGATACCGGGCACGCCATCAAGCGGCGACGATGACATCTGCTTCGAACGCCGCGCCCGGTGCGAACCGATGGCAAATCTGTGCGCCTCGTCACGCAGACGCTGCAGATAGTGAAGCACAGGATCATCAATCGGCAACTGAAACATATCGCGCCCGACCATAAAGAATTTTTCGCGGCCCGCGTTCCGGTCAGGCCCTTTGGCGATAGATACCAGCGTCAGCGTGTCGATGATCCCGAGATCTTCAAGCACAACGCGGACCGCATTCAATTGTCCCAATCCGCCATCGATCAGGACAAGGCCCGGCCAATCTTCGGTATCGGGGCCACGTCCTTCTTCTATCGCCTTGCCGAAACGGCGCTGCATAACTTCGCGCATCATGCCGTAATCATCGGACTCTTCGGCCTCGCGGATATTGAACTTGCGATAGGCATTCTTGCGGAACCCCTCGGGCCCCGCCACCACCATGCCCCCCACCATGTTCGTCCCGGCGATATGGCTGTTGTCGTAAATTTCGATGCGTTGCGGCGGCTCATCCATTTCAAACAATGCCGCAACGCCCTCTAGCAACCGGCCTGTATCCGCCAGTTGCAAGGCTTCCCGCGCCAGCGCCTCACGCGCATTCCGCATCACCAGATCGACAAGGCGCTTCTTCTGCCCGCGCTCCGGGACATTCAGATGAACCTTGTATTTTCCCTTCACCCGTTCTGTCAGTGCTTCCTCCAGAAGCCCCGCCTCCGCCACGGGATGGCTCAGGATGATATCGCGCGGCACAGGTTTATTCTCGTAAAACTGCGCCAGGAATGCGCCCAGAATATCTTCGATCACCTCATCAACGGCATGGCGCGGGAAATAGGCACGGTTGCCGAAATTCTGTCCGCCACGGAAGAAGAAGACCATCACGCAGCTGCGCCCGTCTTCCTGCCACAGGCTGATCACATCGGCGTCGCCCATTCCTTCGATGTTCACATCCTGCGACGACTGGATCAGGGTCAGCGCTTTGATGCGGTCACGGAATTTTGCCGCCTCTTCATAATCCTGCTCTGCGCTGGCGGCCTGCATTTTTTCAGCGAACCGGTCCTGCACTTCACGGCTTTTTCCTGAAAGGAAGTCATGTGCCAGCCCGACCTGCTCGGCATAATCCTCTTTGGTGACGTAACCGACACATGGGGCCGTACAGCGCTTGATATGATATTGCAGGCAGGGTCGTGTGCGGTTGGCGAATACAGTATCAGCACAATTCCGCAGCATAAAGGCACGCTGCAGGATCGCCACCGTATGATTGACCGATGCCGCCGAGGCAAACGGTCCGAAATAATCGCCCTTGATCTTGTGCGTGCCGCGATGCTTGGTCAGCAGCGGAAAATCATGATCGCGCGTGATCATGATATAGGGGAATGATTTATCATCGCGCAGCAGAACATTATAACGGGGTTTCAGCCGCTTGATCAGGTTCGACTCCAGCAGCAGCGCCTCCACCTCGGTATTCGTATGAACGAACACCATGTCGGTTGTCTGCGCCACCATCCGCTGCAGGCGGATCGGCAGTTTTTCCGTCATGGAATAAGAGATGACCCGGCGCTTCAGCGCCTTGGCTTTCCCCACATACAACACATCGCCGCCGTCATTCAGCATGCGGTACACGCCCGGCGTTTCCGGCAGGTTTCTGGCAAAGCCGCGGATCAGGGCCGCCCCGCGTTCCAGCGATGGAATGTCTGTGTCGTCAATCTTGCTCATGCGCCGATATTAATCCTTCGCCGCTCTTTTTTCTACACCGCCCCGTATGCAATTTTTTGTCTGCCATTGACTTTGTGCCTGTAATAACAACTATCGGTGGCACTTCGGAACTCACGGGGAGTTCTGTCACCTGACACTTGCACGCATGCAACAATGAAGCGGCAAAGGAGTTATCTTGAAGACGATAGAGATTAAGCATGTACGGACGGGCAGCATCATTTTTTCCGGGTTTTTCCGGAACATCAGGGAGGCTGCGGAACAGGCCATCACCGAGAACGTGTCGCTGTCCTTTGCCGATCTGCGGCATGCCAATCTGGCCCATGCCGAACTGGATGGCGGTGATTTTGATCAGGCTTCTCTGGAGGGCGCCAACCTGACGGCGGCCAATTTATCGGAATGCTCTTTCCATACCACACGTATGGCCAATGCGCAGCTTCACAGTGCGGTCCTCTGTCAATCCCAGCTTGAAGCCGTGGATTTTCGCGGCGCCCTGTTCGGGGCCACAGATATTGTGGATGCCCATATCGGCCACTGCCAGTTCGATACGCTGTCGGCACTGGATATGGGTTTCACGGCGACCCATACCATGGTGCTGAATAGCTTTTCCGCTTTCAATAACACGCTATGCGGCCTATCGCGCCCGCCCCTCGTGATCAAAGGGTTGGGTCTGCCACTGGCCTGTCTTGATTCACACATTCTGGTCGGGTTTGAGGCTCTGCCTTTCCGGACAGTTCTCGACATACTAACGTATGCGAAAAGGCCGCCGGAATATATCCCGTCCCGTACATACGCCTTCCTGTGCCGCCACAAAAATCTGCTGAATAGCCTTGTGAAACTGCACGATCCATCAGTCACGCATGAGCAGAATGCCGCTTAAACCTTGTGGAAAACTTGATTTTTATTAAGTTTGCATTTAATGGTGCATTACTATTTATGATAGCAATCAAGATATTGCTGCGGGATGCACCATGCGGACGAACGTCCGGTTATTGCAGATACTGGCTTTGCTCTTGCCGCTATGCCCTGATACCGAAAATGCTGTTGAGGGACGCAAGAGCCATGAAAGACAAACGCTTAAGTGCGCTGATCAAAATCTTTCAGGAATTAAAGGGCATCGATCCTGAATTCCCGCTGCAATATGCTTTGTGCCTTGGCGCGATCGGCTACCAGCCCGGACTAAGCCTGACCCGATTGGCGGTAGAAACAGATATCCCGCTTTCGACCGTCTCGCGGATTATTTCTTCATTATCCAGTCCCCATGGGCGCTGCGGCGGCCTTGTGCGGGTCACATTTTCGTCTGCGGAAATGAGAAAAAAGGAATTGCACCTGACGGCACAGGGAGAAATCCTCCTGTACCGGCTTATACGCGTTCTGGAGCCGAACGCGCGCACTTCCGGCAGGCGAAAAACAAGCGCCGTAACGGATATAGACATACGGACGAACTCCCGCTAACCTGTGGCTCCTTTTCTTAAGGGGCCCCGTGGCGGAATTGGTAGACGCAAGCGACTTAAAATCGCTCGTCCTTACGGGCATGCCGGTTCAACCCCGGCCGGGGCCACCATCGCAGCACTAACTCACTGATATTAAAACAACCTTCTGATATCGCTAGGGTTTTTCTTCCGATGCGTAACACAGGCATGCGATACAACGGAGACGCAAGAGATTGCTTATTCTATAAATCGCAGAATGATTATGGCAGTGGTTCCGTATGGAACAAGGTCACGCGCAGGCCACCATGCTGAACCGGGGCAGTGGTCGGCAAGAATGGCAGACGGGTTGCATTCGCAAGGGCCGCATCGGTCGTAATGATCCCCGCACGCCAGTGCGAGAAACGGGCACGTAATACATCCCCCAGCGTTTGATAAAGCGGCAGCAGTTTTTTCTTATCCCCGATCCGCGTGCCGTAGGGCGGATTGACGATGACAAGGCCCGGCGTGCCGGTCGGCGGGGTCATATCGCTGATCGTTTGCTGCTTGAATTGCGTTAATTCACTGACACCTGCGCGTGCAGCATTTTCAGCACTCATCTTTACAGCGCCTTCGTCCCTGTCGCTGCCGTAGAAATGAACACCCGGAGACGCTTGCCGGTGAACGCTTCGCATCTTCTCCCATGCTGCCGGGTCGAAATTGACGAATTCCTCAAACGCGAAATGCCGCGCCCGTCCGGGATTGAGGCGGGCCGCAATTTCTGCCGCTTCGATCACGAAGGTGCCCGAACCGCACATCGGGTCGAAAACGGGTTCGGCGCCTTTATATCCGCATTGTTGCAGAAATAGCGCCGCCATATTTTCACGCATCGGCGCCTTGTTGACCGCCGACTTATAGCCGCGCTTGTGCAGTAACTCGCCGGACGTATCGACGCTGATCGTGCATATATCCCGCTCGATACGTGCCATCACCGTTATTTCCGCATCCGGCTCATGCGTAGATTTTAGCGTTTCAGCGATGGCCTTCTCGATCCGTTCGGCGGCGGCACCTTCATGATAAATGCGGGATTTCGAGCAGACGGCCTCGACACGAAAAGGTGTTTGCGGTTTGAGGATACTGCGCCACGGCACC
>JAMHVA010000092.1:0-1619 GCA_035904625.1 Alphaproteobacteria bacterium
ACCATGCGCGGCTTCAGCTGGACTTCGTCTTCAAGCGTCTTGTTGGAAATCTTTGAGTTACCGTCGAACGCGATGCGGTTGATGATCGGGTTTTCAACGACCTTCACCGTCACGACGCCGTTGGCCTGCTGGATCTGCACATCTGCAAAGAGGCCGGTTGCGAACAGCGTCTTCAGGGACTGGTCGACCTGTGCCTGCGAATAGGCCTGCCCTTCCTTGATCACCATGTAGGAGATGACCGTCGACTCTTCGATGCGCTGATTGCCTTCAACGACTATGCGCTGAACGGCGGGGCCTTCCGAATCCTGCGCGTGGACCGCAGCGGTCTGAAGAAAAACCGCCGCAACGAGCGCCAAAAACAATCCCAGTACTCTATTCATTCGTTTACGCCCCGCGGCAGAAAACACAGATACTGCTGACTCTTCATGAACTGAAACCGGATCATCCGGACGAACCGAGCTTTGTGAGGTCGTTCCACGTTGCAAACAGCAACAGACAGACCACAAACGCCAGTCCAATACGAAAACCCAGCTCCTGGGCCCGCTCCCCCAGCGGACGCCCACGCACTGCTTCTATGCCATAGTACAGGATATGTCCCCCGTCGAGCATCGGTATTGGAAAAAGATTGAGTAAACCGATGCTTACGGACAACACCGCCGCCAGGTTGATTAATGCCACAACCCCAAACTGGACGGCGACTTTCCCAGAAACCGTGGCGATTCCGATCGGGCCCGACAACTGCTGGTAGTCTGCGCTACCGGTCAAGAGCTGGCCGATAAAATAAAACGTCTTTACCACGATGAATTTCACTTCATCGGAGGCCGCAGATACAGATTCCAGAATGCCAAATGTTACATGCACGTAAGGTTCAGGCGAGCCTTTCGCGTAAACGGAGAATCCGGCGGCCTGCAATACCTGCTGATCTGCAGTCGCAGCGACCGCGGATGAAACGGGCGAAGGCGTCAGCGTGGTTTCCACCTGCTCGCGATTCCATGGTTTCTGAGGCGTCGGCTTCGATCGCGCGATGATCAGCTTCACAGGCTGGCCGCCGGACGCCGTCACGACGCCCGCGATATCGGCAAACGTGGAGATTCCCTTCCCATTGACGCCCACGATGATGTCATTGGCCTTCAAACCAGCTGCTTCTGCCGGCGATCCGCTCACGACAGCTTCGATTTCACCCGGAATGACCGGGCTGATGCCGACACCCGGATCCTTGATCGGGGCGCCGAAACTGTCTGGCTTGGAGATCATGGCCGGCGTCACGACAACAAGTTCGCGTGCGCCTGCGCGCTCGACGACGAACTTCAGCGGACGGCCGTTAGCCACCGAGACGATCTTCACGATCGCAGAAAAGTCCGTGATTTCCTGATCATCAATGCTGACGACGCGGTCGCCAGGCTTCAGGCCGGCGAGCTGGGCCGGGTAGCCGGCCTTCACGTTGCCGATGATGGGCGAAGAAGCGTTGGATCCATAGACGAGGAAAAACCCTGTCAGGATGACAAGCGCCAGGATGAAATTGGCCAGCGGGCCTGCGACGGAGATGATGGACTTCTGCCACCAGGTCTTGTGATGGAAAGACCTGGAGCGATCCGTTTCCGGCATCTGCTTCAGCTTTT
>JAMHVA010000093.1:0-8698 GCA_035904625.1 Alphaproteobacteria bacterium
GGTGGCGCAGAATGAGGCTGTCTTTTCCCACATGCTGGGGCATATTCAGGGCCACGTATATTATAATCTCCTGAACTGGTACCGGGTTTTGTCATTCTTCCCCGGCTTTACCCTGAACAAGAGCTTCATGGAAAATATGATGGGTGTCAGCGAAAGCCTGCCAGATCATGTAGCGGATCGCATCGTCGGGCCGCCGACGACAGGCGGGAAAAAGGCTTTGGCGGTCCTGCAGACGGGCGTAACCTTGCTGTGCCTGATCGGGAATGCTTTCATTTTGCCATGGCGGATCAGGGAATTTCACAAGTATCTGGATCGGGCGCTCTCCGGCAAAGGGGAACGGCTGACGGATATGTCTTACGGCGAGTTGGCGGATTATTATCGCACGCTGGAGGCAAAACTGCTGGCCCAATGGCATACGCCGATCATCAACGACTTCCTGTGCATGATTGCGTTTGGTGCCTCGCGCAAGTTTCTGATGGCGGCAGATCCTATCACAGGTCAGCAGCTCCATAATGATTATATGATCGGGCAGGGCGATATCATATCTGCCGAACCGGCCCGGCGCATACGTGAAATGGCGGAAATAATCTCTGCCAAAGAGGATATCATTGAATCGCTGATAAACGGCGATCCCCATGCCGTGTTGCAGGATCAGGAACTGAATAGAAAATTTAACGAATATATCAAAAAATTCGGCGATCGCTGCACGCAGGAGCTGAAACTGGAAAGCCTGACGCTGCATGAAGACCCGACGACCCTGTTGCAGGCGATCGGCTATACGGCCCGGAAATCTTATAAGGCGGAACATGAAAGCCCTGCCGATATCCTGAAGCGTGCAGCGGCCTGTTTTGAGGGGCACGTCATCCGGAGATATATCGCCCTCGGGTTGCTGTACTGGGCGAAGCTGCGTGTTCGTGATCGGGAAAATTTGCGCTTCGAACGAACGCGCGTTTTCGGGCGTGTACGCCGTATTTTCCTGGAAATGGGTGGGCATCTGGCGAAAGAAGGATATATCGCTCATCCGCGCGATATATTTTTTCTTGAGATTGAGGAGATACTGGGTGTGATTGATGGCACCGTAGCAGCCTCTGGCCTGAAAGGTCTGGTCGTTCTGCGTCAGGCGGATAAGGCGTTTTATGAAAGCTGCCCCGAGCCGCCCTCCCGTTTTGAAACATCCGGTATCATAACTGTGCCTGTTCAGGCCCGGAAAGATCATGAATTGCCTGTGGCGGGTGATGGCGAGACACGCTCGGGGCTTGGTTGCTGCCGCGGCCGCATTCGTGCAACTGTCAGGGTCATTGATGATCCGCGCACGCAAAGTTTGCAGGCGGGTGAGATTTTGGTCGCCCGCTATACCGACCCTGGCTGGATTGCCTTGTTCAGCAACGCGGCGGGAATCGTGGTCGAGCGGGGCAGCCTTTTGTCTCATTCCGCAATTGTGGCTCGTGAAATGGGAATCCCCGCCATCGTCGCCGTTCCTGACGTCATGACGTGGCTTGTCTCGGGCGATGTGGTGGAAATCGATGGTGCCAGCGGCCAGATTACAAGGATATCTCATGCGATCCAGTGAAATAGAAAACCGCGCGAAGTTTGATATCATACGTTATGCCCAGTGCTGGGAAGATGCGGATATACTGATTGAGGCACTAGATATCCGGCCCGGTGACGTATGCCTTTCTATCGCTTCGGCGGGGGATAATGCGCTTGCCTTGCTCACAAAAAATCCAGCCAGGGTAATTGCGCTTGATCTTTCCCCCGCTCAGCTTGAGTGCGTGGCCTTGCGCGTCGCGGCCTACAAACACCTGACACATGATGAACTTCTTCAGTTCATGGGTTCGCGACCATCGAATGACCGCAAAGCATTGTTCCGCAAATGTTTGCCATCTTTGCCATCGGCAACCGTGGCGTTCTGGGAAACGCGTTTGGATGATGTGCAAAAGCATGGTCTGGCGGGTGTTGGAAAGTTTGAGAATTATTTCCGTCTGTTCAGAACCTACGTGCATCCGCTTGCTCATTCTCGCCGCACTGTTGAAGATTTACTACGTCCGAAATCACCGGAGGCCAGAGAAAAGTTTTATCGTCATCAATGGGACACATGGCGCTGGCGTTTGTTGCTTAAGCTGTTTTTTTCCCGGCAAGCCATGGGGCAACATGGCCGTGACCCGGCCTTTTTTGACTATGTGGAAGACAGTGTTTCCACGCATGTGGATCGTCGTACCCGGCATGCATTGACGGCTCTAGACCCCTCTGAAAATCCCTATCTGCACTGGATATTGACTGGCACGCATGGACAAGCCCTGCCGTGCGCGCTCAGACAGGAAAATTTCGATATTATTCGCGATAACATAAACCGTCTGGAATGGCGTCTGCAATCCGTGGAAGAGTTTGCCGCGACACAAGAAAAAATCGATGCGTTCAATCTAAGCGATATATTTGAATATATGTCGGACGCTGCCTATAAAGCATTATATACGCGCCTTATCGATGCCGCACGTCCCGGCGCACGCATCGCCTACTGGAATATGATGGTGCCACGCGCTTTGCCTGATACGCTTGATAGTCAAGTTATCAGCCATTCAGCGCAGGCAAAAGATCTTTTTATACGTGACAAGGCATTCTTCTATTCACGTTTTCTGATCGAGGAAGTGAAATGACGGACGGCATGATCAAGATAGCCCTGTCTCTGTTTCTTCTGGTCGCTGTCGTGGGCGGTGTCCGGGCATTGGCCAGGAATTTCTTCGTGAGTGCTGAATTGCAACGCAAGGCCATTCACATTTCTCTGGGCCTGTATGCCCTGACATTCCCTTGGATATTCGATGAATCATGGCAGGTCGTCCTGTTGTGCACAGGTGCCGCCATGTTGATGTTGTGTCTGCGTATGTTTCCGAACCTGCGCAAAAGCTGGGGAGGTTGCCTCCATGACGTGAAACGCATTTCCTGGGGCGAGATACTCTTCGCTTTTTCTGTTGCCTTGCTGTTTGTCCTGAAAGGAGATCAGCCTGTTTATTATGTTTTGCCTCTGCTTATACTGACGCTGAGTGATGCGGCGGCGGCTCTTGTGGGCACGCTTTATGCGCGATCTTCCTTCAAAGTGGCGGATGGCGTAAAGAGCTGTGAAGGTACGGCTTTCTTCTTTCTGACATCGTGGCTTCTTTCGCTTGTCGTCTTGCTGGTTTTCTCCGATCTTTCCCGCGAATCAGTGATCGCCGTATCGCTGATTATCGCGATCTTCGGCGCTCTCATCGAAGCCACCAGCTGGCATGGCCTTGACAATCTGCTTGTTCCCGTGGGGTTGATGCTGATCCTGCAAAATCTGGCGCATATGCCGGTCATGCCTTTGCTCGGGGTTTCTGCCGCGTTTATATCCGTATTGCTGCTGGGGTTATACGTCGCCCGACGTTTTCGCTTCGATCTCCATGCCGTCAATACCGTTATCACGGCAGCGTTCTTTTTCTGGATTGTAGGCGGATGGGCCAATCTGGCGGCGCCTTTGTCGGTGTTCGTGATCCACCTTTTCTTGAATGGCCGCGACAAGAAAGACGATCTTCCCGTTGTCCTCTGTATTATCGGAACGGGATTATTCTGGCACGTCATAAGTGAGATTCTCAATTATAATACTTACTACGTCTATAATATCTCTTTTGCCTGTCATCTGATTGCGATCGTTCTGCTCCATCCGGGTCTCCAGAAAATGCGGCACGTTACAGGGGCTGTCTTAATCGGGTGGATGATCGCAAATATCCGGGTCTTTTTTGTGGCGGGATCGGACGAAAACGATTTATGGATGTCGCTTTGCGCACTATTCTTGCTCTCGTTGTTCGCAGGTTTCGTTTATTTATTCCATCGTTATTTCCAGCAACATCGCTGGCTGAAGCAAGGTCTGCTTGTTCTGCTGGCCTCTGCCTGCGCCATCCCGGTGACATTATGACCGCATCAAAGATATATATTGACGGTGCATCCTGCAGTCTGTGGCAGGGCGATACCCCTCAATTTTCCAACTATACGACGGCATGCATAGGCGATTTCCATGCTGACACGCTGCAAGGCGGAAAAGATCTGCTGGAAAAGGCGGTGACTGAACTCAAGGACAGCGGCTGCCAGTATGTCATCGGCCCCATGAACGGCAATACATGGAATTCATATCGTGTGGCCTCCGGCGGCAGCCATATTCCGCCATTCTTTATGGAGCCGCGTAATGCCGCTTTCTATCCTGAAATTTTCGAACAATCCGGATTCGACATTATCGGGCGCTATTGCTCGGGGCTGGTTGATCTGGCATCTGTCAGCGACGACGTAGTCATGCCCGAAGGAATTCATATCCGCACATTCAATATAAACAGTCCCGAACAGGAGCTCGATATTATCTATCAGCTATCGCGGCAGGCTTTTGCCGGTAATTTCCTGTATACCGATGTGCAAAGGCCTGATTTCATGGCTCTGTATAAGCCAATATTGCCGAACATAAATCCGGATCTTATCCTGATTGCAGAAAATGAAAACGGGGAAGCGCGCGGTTTCTTATTTGCGATACCGGATTATGCGCAAGGATCTCATCCCGACCGGATTATCGTCAAAACCTATGCCAGCCTCATGAAAGGGGTGGGGCGCGTCATGCTGGACAGCATTCATATGAAAGCAAAGCATGCGGGTTATTGCTCTGCCATTCATGCGCTTATGCATGATGATAATATATCCCGTCAGCGAAGCGCGCAGTATGGGCAGATCTTTCGCCAATATTTCCTTTATGGACGAAAGATTTCTCCATGAATCTGATGGATCTTTTTATAGGGCAAGTGAATCGTGTGCCCGACAGACTGGCGATTGTTTCTGAATCCGGGTCTGTGACGTTTGCTGAACTGGAGCAGAGGTCAAATGATCTGGCGCTCGGATTTCAAAGATCAGGGCTGAAGACGGGCGACTATGTCCTGGTTCTGCAGCCATTCGGAATTCCGTTATATGTGACCTTGCTCGCCTTGTTTCGTATGGGGGCTGTGGCGGTCTTTCCCGACGCCGCCGCCCGGGCGTCTGCTATTTCGGATTGCTGTGACGCGCTGCCCATCAGGGGTTTCAGTGGCGGCTGGAAGGCGCAGTTGCTCAGAACTCTGTTTCCAAAGCTGCGGGCGATCCCCCTCAATCTGTCTTTCTGCGCAAAACCATCTGCTGGGCAGCGGGTGGTTGAAGATCTGCCTGAAAATCATCCTGCTCTGGTGACATTCACAAGCGGTTCTACGGGCCGCCCCAAAGCGATTGTCAGGTCTCACCGGTTTCTTCTGGCTCAGCACCGGATGATTGTCGATATGCTGGGTACCCGTGAAGATGATATTAGTCTGGTGACATTGCCCGTCTTTATTCTCTCGTATCTGGCAAGCGGCGTCACAAGCGTGATACCGGCGGGGAATATCAGGAAGCCGTCGCAGGTCGATCCGCACCCATTATGGCGGCAGCTTGATGACCACAATATCAATACGATCCTGATGCCACCGGCGCTTTGCCAGCGTCTTGTCCGCACGACCGGGGTTTGGCCGCATGTCAGAAACATATTTACAGGCGGCGGCCCTGTCTTTCCTGATCTTTTGAAAGATTTGTCACGGCGGGCACCGCATGCTGCCATAACATCTGTCTATGGCTCGACCGAAGCCGAACCGATAGCGCATATAGCCTTGTCAGATATCAGTCCGCAAGATCTTGAACAGATGAAGGCGGGGGCGGGATTGCTCGTCGGCAAACCTGTGTCGGGGATCAAGATAAAAATTATCGATGATGAAATCTGCGTCACGGGCGACCACGTCGTGAAGGGCTACCTGAACGCATCCGATAATAGCAGTACAAAGATTATAATCGCGGGGGATGTCTGGCATAAAACAGGTGACGCGGGCTGCTTCGACGCTCAAGGCCGGTTATGGTTGCTCGGGCGGCTAGAGGCCCGGCATGCGGACCACTACCCTTTTTGTATAGAAACGGCAGCAAGACTGATCACAAATGGCCGGACCACTGCATTTTTGCATCATAAAGGGCGGAATATTCTGGTCGTGGAAACGGGAATCGATAGCCGTCAGACGGATATCCTGAGAACCAAATTCCCCGACTGTGATATTATCGAAGTCGGAAAAATCCCGCTTGATCGCCGTCACAATTCAAAAATTGATTACGGCAGGCTCCGCATTCTTCTGGATCAGTGCAACAAAAGGCGAAAACTATGACACAATCCATCCACCCTGACACCCGTATTGGTCATGTGCACCTGAAGGTCGCCGATCTTGATCGCGCGCTGGGCTTTTATGTTGGCGTGCTGGGGTTTGAAATCACGCAGCGCCACGGCGATCAGGTCGCGTTCGTGTCCGCCGGCGGCTATCACCATCATATCGCGCTCAATACATGGGAAAGCTGTGGCGGGTCGCCACCACCACCGGGCACGACGGGTCTTTATCATACGGCTATCCTGTATCCGACACGTACGGCGCTGGCCACGGCGCTTCTGCGTCTTGATGTGGCGGGCATTCATCTGGATGGTGCTGCCGATCACGGCGTCAGCGAAGCGCTGTATCTGCGCGATCCGGATCAGAACGGTGTCGAGCTATACTGGGACCGTCCGCGTGAAGAATGGCCGATGGATCAGGACGGTAAGCTGAATATGTATTCCAGACGGCTGGATTTGCAAGCCCTGCGAGCGCAGGCAGGCAGTGCGACCTAGAAAACGGCCCTTGCGGCGCCGTTCTCTAGATGTTCAAAATTATGCAGCTTTCTTCAGCGATTCCATATCGATCACAAAACGGTATTTCACATCGCTTTTCAGCATCCGTTCATAGGCGTCTTCGATTTCCTGCATCCTGATCATTTCAATATCGGCAATGATGTTGTGCTGCGCGCAGAAATCCAGCATCTCCTGAGTCTCTGGAATGCCGCCGATCAGCGACCCCGCAATCTGGCGGCGGCGGAAAATCAGGTTCATGACAGAGGGCGAGGGGTGCGGCTCCGACGGCGCCCCCACCAGTGTCATCGTGCCGTCGCGCTTCAGCAGGCCCGTAAACGCATCAAGGTTGTGCGATGCCGCGACCGTATTCAGAATGAAATCGAAGCTGCCCATATGCGCGGCCATTTGTTTTTCATCCTTGGAAATCACGACTTCATGCGCCCCGAGTTTCAACGCGTCATCACGTTTGGATTCCGATGTGGTAAAGGCCACGACATGCGCGCCCAGCGCGCGCGCCAGCTTGATCCCCATATGACCCAGACCGCCGATGCCGACAATTCCGACCTTCTTGCCGGGTCCGGCTTTCCAGTGGCGTAACGGCGACCACGTGGTGATCCCGGCGCACAGCAGCGGCGCCACGCCGGCAAGATCTTTCTCATCATGATTGATTGACAGTACGAAATGCTCATCAACGACGATGGCAGATGAATAACCGCCATAGGTGTTTTCACCGCCGCCAAAGGCCGGGCCGTTATAGGTGCCGGTGAACCCGCTCTCGCAATATTGCTCTAATCCCTCGTTGCACGACGAACAGGTACGGCAGCTATCGACCATGCAGCCAACGCCGACAATCTGGCCGGTTTTGAATTTTGTGACGTCCTTGCCGACGGCAGTCACACGACCCACGATTTCGTGACCGGGAACGGCTGGAAAGCGAACGCCCGCCCATTCACCGCGCGCAGTGTGCAAATCAGAATGGCAGACGCCGCAATATAAAATATCAATGGCAACATCCTTTGGCCCCGGTTCGCGGCGGTCGATGGTCATCGGGGTAACAGGGGACGTGGCGGTTTGTGCGCCATAAGCGGCAACTTTGGTCATAAAAATCTCCCTTAGAAATAAGACCAGTGTAACCTAAAACGTAAAGAGGGCTAATCAAGGCATAAATAAACTAAAATTGTTCTTGTATGCATAGGGCGAATTAATAAATTCAACCTCAAGCTACCTTTTCTTGCCAGTCAGCCTGATAAATTCATGGCCAAGGCCGGATAGAACAGGTATCAGTACGCTATGATTTCTATCGGAAAAACAGCACGGCTTCAGGTGATCAGGCAGTTTGATTTTGGCGTCTTCCTCCACGGCGGCGACTACGGCGATATTTTGCTGCCCGCACGGTATGTCCCGCATGGGTGCCGTGTTGATGACTGGCTGGATGTTTTCATTTGTCTCGATTCAGAAGATACCCTCATCGCCACCACGCAAAAACCTTACGTTCAAGTCGGGGAGTACGCGCATCTGGAAGTGGTGGATACGAATTACAATGGTGCTTTCCTCGACTGGGGCCTTTCAAAAGATCTGCTTGTTCCCTTCAAGGAACAGCGCGTGCCGATGAAGGTCGGAAATTTCTATACAGTCTATGTGTTCGAGGATAAGTCAGGCCGCATTTGCGGCAGCAGCAAGCTGGATGACTTCCTGAAAGAAGAATCGGATGGCGAGTTTGAGGAAAATCAGGCAGTACAGCTGCATATCGCCAGCCAGAGCCCGCTGGGCTATAAAGCGATTATCAACGGTACCCATCTGGGCCTGATTTTCAACAGCGATGTGCTGGGGCCGATCAGACTGGGGCAGAAAATGCAGGGTTACATTAAAAACATCCGGCCCGATGGCGCGATCGACCTGATGCTGCAACCCCGTGGTGCGGGCATGCGGGATGATCTGTCAGAAAGGATACTGGCGGATCTGAAAAAGGAAGGCGGTGTTTTATATCTGACGGATAAAAGCGCCCCC
>JAMHVA010000094.1:0-2061 GCA_035904625.1 Alphaproteobacteria bacterium
ACCGAAGGTCTTGCACACCATATGCCCACAGGTGCGGGCTTCCTGATGGAGGCTGAGCTGAACGCACTGAGCGATGCGCTGGAGGCACCGAAACGCCCGGTCGTTGCAATTGTCGGCGGCGCCAAGATTTCATCCAAACTCTCCGTCCTCGACAACCTCGTCCGCAAGGTCGATGTGCTGTTCCTCGGTGGCGGCATGGCGAACACATTCCTGTTTGCGCAGGGTGTCGAAGTCGGTAAATCACTGTGCGAACGTGATATGGCTGATGAAGCCCGCAAGATCATGCAAACCGCAAAAGACAGCGGTTGTGAAATTGTACTGCCATCCGACCGCGTCATCCTGAAAGAATTCGGCAAGAACGCACCGCATACAATATGCGATACCAAGGCGGTTCCCGCCGATCAGGAAGTGGTCGATATCGGCCCCGGTTCGGTCGAGCTGCTGAAAGCCCATCTGGCAAAGGCAAAAACAGTTCTCTGGAATGGTCCGCTAGGCGTATTTGAAGTCGAGCCGTTTGACAAGGGCACCAACGAAGCCGCGCGCGCCGTTGCTGATTTCACAGCCAAAGGTACGCTGGTCAGTGTTGCCGGTGGTGGCGATACGGTATCAGCGCTGGAGCATGCAAAAGTCGCCGATAAGTTCAGCTACATCTCGACGGCTGGCGGTGCGTTTCTGGAATGGATGGAAGGCAAGGAATTGCCGGGCGTGGCCGCCCTCACCGCGTATAAAAACGCGGCTTAGGCTGTCCACCCGCACTACACAATTCTGTTAGTTGTCACAGGTAATCGCCGTGTGGGCGCGCAGCATTCTCTGCGCGACCTCGGGTCGAACCTGATCAAAGTACGATATGACATTCGCCATATCCGACTGGCTGATGATCCTGTGGTCCGACCGCATGCGGTTGGTCAGTAGATAGATCATCGCAAAATCGCTTTTCTGGATGCCATTCGCACGGCATGCCACCGCCAGCCCTTTGCCACATGATTGTTTCATATATTCATGCACTGTATGCACGGAAATGCCCGTATAAACAGAGAACATAGCAATGAACGATGAAATCTGCCCGCGCTTCAGGCTTTGCAACATCGTATGTAATGTCAAATTCCCTTTGGCACCATACTGACGTGCGGCCAGCACAACCTGATCATTCGGCATGAAGCGTTCCAGATGATCTGCCGTCGAAAATTCGACCATGATATCTTCGATGACGGCTTCGGATTCGCCTGACAAGATACCGTAATAGTCGCGAATATAATGACGCAGTTCCAGACTGACATGATCATACAATTTGCGCACGATGGTTTCCGGCAATTCCGGACGCATCAGCAACGGCTTCGCCAAATCTTCATTGCTCCGGGCCATATCGCCCAGTATTTCAAGCGCGTGCCACGTCAGATGAATGCGGTCGTTCGTAGACAAAATAATCGCCGTATCCTTGTCTTTCTTATCGGCAAGAACATCGATCACTTGCGGGCTTAGCTGACTGCGATTGGCAATCGCCTGCCAGTGTCCCGACCCTTTTGATTTTGCAATATAAATGAGGTCAAGATCGCTCAGCGCCAGACTTTTGTTCAGGACCGGGCGCGCAACCTCGATATCATCGTTTGCAAGATGAAGCACCAGACGCAGCGGCGCATCATCGATGATGGACAGACGTTCAGCCAGAGCGCTGCGCAGGTCTTTTTCCGCCTGACGCATCAGTCCGATCAGAACATCAGACAGAAGTTCCTGCTCACGATTATTCAGGTGAACATGGTTCTCCAGAAGCTCGGCAACGGCACTGGTCAGTTCAGCCCGCGCCAGCGGGTCTGACGCTTTGGCCAGATCGTATACTTTATGTGTGTCATACAGTCGCACAAGAAGTGAGGCGACTTGAGGTGACTTCTCAAACAGGCGCATATCCATCGCGCGTTAACCCCAAAAATACTCAGTTAACCCTCACGGCAACCCCATACTGAAGGAGTCCCCGCTTCACGACCTCTGCCTTTACCGCTTGTTCCGGTATACCGGAAATACCCTATTATTCTTTTTATCTCAGGTAGATAGATGGAATTTGGACAC
>JAMHVA010000095.1:0-1732 GCA_035904625.1 Alphaproteobacteria bacterium
GGCCTGATCGATGAAAGCAATCCGGGAGAGAAAAAAATCATTCGTGATTTACTAGGTGAGGTCGAAGATACGCTGGCGGATATGGAACGCGAGGACCTGATGGACGATCATGCCGTGCATGAGGAAGTCAGGATCGGTGTTCGCCGTTATATTCAGGTCGTTCTGGGGATGAAGCCGAAAACAACGGTTCATGTGGTGCGAGTATGAGCTGGGTTTCCGGACTATTCGTATATTTTATCACATACTGGACGGTTTTGTTCGCTATCCTGCCGTGGGGGAATCACGCCGATCCGAAGCCGGTCACGGGGCACGCCCCCAGTGCGCCTGCCAACCCGCGCATCAAACAAAAATTTATCGCGACGGCTATCGTTTCCGCCATAATCTGGATCATAATTTATGTTCTGATCAAGATTGAGATTATCAATTTTCATGATTTGGCGCGGGCGATGTCAGAAGAGGATATGCCGTAATGCACGCTTTGTTTCTGATGGCTCTTTTCGTTTTCGTTTCCGCTCCGGCTTTTGCCCAGAACGATCTGGCGCTATGCCGTCTGCGTGCCCAGCACGTGGCCGCGGCAGATGTTACTTATAAGCCCGGTGTTGATGTTCATGGCAATCCGGTGGTTCCGGCCGATCTGAACGCCGTTCCCAATATGGTGCCGGACGTTATTAAAATCCCGATGAATATCGATCTGGCGCAGCGGCTGGGAAACGTGCCTGCGGGCATGGATATGAAATCCGAGATGGGCATGGCTGAAATTCATCGTGATGGTCGTGTAATGTATAATGGTCAGGATATGACGCAACAGGTTGCGGTTGTTTGCGGTGCCGCCCCGGTTGTTAACGCCGATGCGGCTACGCCGCCGCCGCCGGTTCAGCCTGCGTCGGCAACATTGCCGCCGCACACATTGGGGCAGTTGCCTTTGGCCCCTCGACCGGCCACAGCGGGTCAAGAGCAACAACAAACGTCCCCCACGCAGAAGCCAGACGATCCGGCGGAGAAAGACGACATTATCTGGGGTCAGGGATATTAATTTTTTAGACAGGTGATCAAAATGACAGCACAGGCACAAAAGACAGACGTCAAAAAAAACGCGAAGACGGCGATTACGCCGACCCGCGAAGACAACTTCCCCGAATGGTATCAGGGCGTGGTCAAGGCTGCGGACCTTTCCGAGAATTCGCCGGTACGCGGCTGCATGGTGATCAAGCCGTATGGTTATGCCTTGTGGGAAAACATCCAACGGGCGCTGGATGACAAGATCAAGGAGCAGGGGGTGCAGAATGCCTATTTCCCGCTGCTGATTCCGTTGTCCTTTATCTCCAAGGAAGCCGAGCATATTGACGGCTTTGCCAAGGAATGCGCGGTTGTAACACACCACCGTCTGGAAAAAGGCCCGAAAGGCAATTTGATACCGGCGCCGGATGCTGAGCTGGAAGAGCCGTTTATTATTCGCCCGACATCGGAAACCATCATTGGCGATTCCATGGCGAAATGGGTGCAGTCCTACCGTGATCTGCCGCTGCTGCTGAATCAGTGGGCGAACGTCATGCGTTGGGAAATGCGCCCGCGCATGTTCCTGCGTACGACGGAATTCCTGTGGCAGGAGGGTCATAATGCCTTTGCCACAAAGGATGAGGCGTATGCCGATATGATCAAAATGCTGGATGTCTATAATGATATTTACGAGAACTATCTGGCGATTGGCGGCATCAAGGGTGAAAAGACCGCC
>JAMHVA010000096.1:0-5572 GCA_035904625.1 Alphaproteobacteria bacterium
CCTGTTGCAGGGCGATGTCGGCAGCGGCAAGACAGTGGTTGCGGCACTATCGATGCTGAACGCGGTTGAATGCAGGACACAGGCGGCACTGATGGCCCCCACGGAAATCCTCGCGCGCCAGCATGCGGAATCACTGCGTCCATGGCTGGATGAAGCTTGTGTGCGGTATGTCGTGCTGACAGGCCGCGATAAAGGCAAGGCCCGTGATGCCTTGCTGCAACAGATCGCCGATGGGACCGCACAGATCGTGATCGGTACGCATGCCTTGTTTCAGGACGGTGTCGACTTCGCCGACCTCGGGTTGGCGGTCATCGACGAACAGCATCGTTTCGGCGTGCATCAGCGACTGCAACTCTCTGCCAAGAGCAAAGCCACAGATGTGCTGGTCATGACCGCCACCCCCATTCCACGCACCCTGACCCTGACCGCTTACGGCGATATGGATGTCAGCCGTCTGGACGAAAAGCCGCCGGGACGCAAACCGATTGAAACGCTGCTGCTCTCTCAGGACAAAGCCGAAGACCTGGTCGAGAAACTGTTCCAGCAGACGAAAACCGGCGCCCGCGTGTATTGGGTCTGCCCGCTGGTCGAGGAATCCGAAGTGATCGATCTGGCCGCCGCCACCGAACGCTATGAAATCCTGCAGGCCCGTTTTGGTGACAAGGTCGGGCTGGTCCATGGCCGGATGAAGCCGGATGAAAAAGACGAGGTCATGCGTAAATTCGCGGGCGGCGAGATTTCCGTCCTTGTCGCCACCACGGTGATCGAGGTCGGGGTCAACGTGCCCGAGGCCACCATCATGGTGATCGAGCATGCCGAGCGCTTCGGCCTGGCCCAGTTGCACCAGCTCCGGGGCCGGGTGGGTCGCGGCGGCGATAAATCCTACTGTTTTCTGGTCTATGCCGCCCCGCTGTCCGAAACCGCCAAGGAACGGCTTTCAACCATGCGGGACACTGAAGACGGGTTCCTGATCGCTGAAAAAGACCTTAAATTACGCGGCAGCGGGGAAATTCTGGGCACGCGCCAGAGCGGACTGGCCCAGTTCCGCCTCGCCGATCTGGCCTTTCACGGGGATTTGCTGGCCGCCGCCCGGGACGACGCCCGTCTGATTATAGAAAAAGACGTTGAATTACAAGGTGTTAGGGGAAACGCCCTGCGCCACCTGCTTTACCTGTTTGAACGGGATCAGGCCATCGCCTATCTCCGCTCGGGATAGACCACAAAAAAGACTCCAAAACACTGATTTTTCGAGGTAAAAATAAAGTTGTAATTAAGCGCGCGAACGTATAATATTACGACAAATTAAAATAAGCGCGAAAACATAATTGAGGGTGTCAATAATGTCCGCAACAGCTGGTTATACCGCTGGCCCAGAAGCCACAGACGATCAAACAACAGGTCCTGAAGCAGCACCTGCCGATGCGCCGCGTCCCCAGGCCGCGCCCGCCAATATGGCCGGGTTCATCGCTGACGATGAAGACGCCGATAGCACGGCACAACCGCCGCAACAACCACCACAAGCGGGCCGCGATCTGCCCCCAGCCCCCGAAGGCTACACAGAATTCATGCGCCGCCTGATGGCGCTGTATGGCGTTGAGCAATTCCCGGACAGCGTTGTCCCTGTCCTGCAGAAGTTCACCGTTGATGAATCCAAACCCCTGCCCCAGCCGAACGATGCGACACCCGTATTGCACGGCAAGGTCGGTGATGCCGAAGTGATGGTGACACGTCGTTCAGTAACGACCAGCGCGGAAATGACGCCGGAACTGGCCTATGCACTGGCCGCCGCCGCCGCCGCGAACCCGGTCCTGCTGGGTGGCAAGGTCAACCTGACAGGCACGGACGAAGAAAAATCGATGCTGCTGTGGGCCGCCCAGCACTTCAACCTCGAAGTCGAACAAGCCAGCATTCCTGAATTGAAGCTTGGTGAATCCGCTTACAACGCGTTTGTCGCAAAGATCGCCAAGTTCGAAACGGATAACAATATCGAACAGAAAGCCTGGGCCACCTTCGGACTGGAAGCCCCTGTGGCTGCCGCGCCGACCCCGCAACCGGCCCCTGCTGCCGCTTCAAGCCAAAGACAACAGCAAAGAGACAACACCGCAGACCAAGGCGCATATGCACACCCGATGGCATGGATGCCGGGCTGATACAGAACAACAAACGAAGAAGATTAAGAGGATAGAGGAAGACAAAAATGAACGCACCGACACCACACGACCTTCTGCTTCCTGACATGGCAGAACACCAAGCTCGTGCACGCGTTGAGCTGGCCGGTCTGACCGCCGCCGACGAAGCCGCCGCTGATGCCGCAGAAGCACAGAGCGAAGCACGTCAAAGACGCTGGTGGGAAAATCTGGCACAGAAAGTTCGTGACGCCGTTACACCGATATCGTCGGCCCCCGCGCCCATCTCATTCAATGAACCCAAACTGGGTGATCTGCCGTTACCGCCGCAACCGGATACCAGCGCGCAAGCCCTGAACGTCGGCACAGACCTCGACGATCATACCTTGAACCTGTTCATGGCCTTCAACGAAGCCTTCCCGCAGGAAGACACAATTGCCCCGATCGAAGCGTTCGAGGCATTGAAGCACCTGAACATCGAACACTTCAAATCTGACGAAGGCTTCCTGACCCTGAACAATCAGGCCGGCACCGACCCGATTCTGATCGGCATCAACGAAGACCGCCAGCGCTTTGTTCTGGGCAAGGCTGAGATCACGGCTGAAGAAGCGATGAACCGCGCTCTCGCCGCCTCCATGAACGGCTTCATGAAGGAAAAAGGCGTCCGCGTTCATGGTACCGAACAAGATCAGGCCCTGCTGCTGGTGGCTGCCGCCCGCACAGGTCTGAAAGTCAATGACGCCCCGACCCTGCCCCCGGAAGTGATGGCATGGGCCGAACAGCAATTCGCCGCGCTGGATGAAGCCAAGGCTGCACCGCTGGCTCTTGTTCCCGCTGATGACGAACGTCTTGAAACGCAAGAAGAGCCGCAAGCCGCAGACGCGCTGGATATCGATCTGGCCGCGATGGAAACCGAAGCTGGTCCACAAGCCGCAGGCCCGGTCATTGAAGAACTGGCCCCGTCAGTGGCAGCAACAGCGGCTGAAGAGCCTGAGTTGGCGACGCAGCCTCTGGATCTGGATGTCAGCGCGCCCGCAGCCGAAGCCGCGCCCGTAATTGAAGAACTGACACCGACAGCGCAACCCGTTGACCTTGTATTGCCGGAAGAACCCGCCGCAGCCTCGATTATCGAGGTACTGGAACCATCACAACCGGCAGCCGCTCCTGATCTGGCAGCAGACGCTGGCCCGCAAGCCGCAGCCCCGGCGTTCGAAGTCGACGGGGAAGGTTACCCGATCCTCAGGGACGTCGTGGAACTCGGCGACCTGCCGCGCCCGCTGATATCAGCTGAAGAACGTGCCGCGCTCGACGAGATCGCCGCACAACGCGCAGCCGCCGAAACAACGCCTTCGGAACTGGAAATCTCAGCCGCCGCAACGGTCGAACCTGATGCAATGGTCGTTGTAGAACTGCCCACGGCTGAATCCATTCTGGCAGAAGCAAATGTTCGCCCGGAAACATATGATCAGGTGAAAAAATTCGTTGCCGGTCGTGAAGGCGATATCATCCGCCCCCGCGATCTGGTGGGCGAATTCGCACAAGCCGGTGTCGGTACAGGAAAAGCCAATGCCCTGATTGCCGCGCTGGAAGTTGATGGCCTGACGCAGGCAGAAGACAACGGCGGTCACCGCGTTGTCCGCCGTCAGTCGCCGCAAGCAGGCACAACGCTGCAGGTCGGCTAAAAAACGCCGCGATCGCATGAATTTAAAAAGGCCGGATGATCTCCGGCCTTTTTCTTATCTCTCCATAAAATGAAGAAGTCCCTGCATCCGCAAGGGAACACAAGGACTTCATCAGAGGACAGAACGGAAATAATGGAAACCTCCATCCGGTAAGATGAGACTAATCGTTCTATAATCATTCTTATTAGAAAATTTTGCCAATCTGGGATTTCTTTTGGGGCCAGACTCTAGGAGGGTTTTTTGACCAGCAACTAAACTTGAATAAAACTCAGCCCCCTCCAACGTTAGCCCCGGTGGCCCAGGGAATCCACGCGCGAATGAAGAAGATTATTGCAAGGGCTTCGGCCTATGCCCGCATTATATCCCCGATTGTATGCATCCATTGCAAGAATGGACTTTATAAGGTCTGGATGAGCAGTCATTTGGACACTCCCTTTTTAAAATTTATTAAATTTGACAATCTAGCCTTCTCATCTAGGGTAAGAGCTGCCCACCCGTCTAGAATTACGGTTCTATAATTTTTAGGTAAAGCCTCATCTACCACCCCCCACGTTACAGGCTCCTCTGTCATTTCCATGGTTATTTCTTTGAGCCTCACACCTTTACCGAAGAGTTCTTCAAAACGATCTGCTTTAACTATGTACTCAGCCTGATGCCATCCCTTGCTGACATCTTTCTCTATATCCATGACGCTTGTAACCGTCTTAGGATCATTGATATCTTTAAACATGACTAACACAGGATACTGCCCGGGTGTCATGGCTTTGGGGCCAGCCTTCAAATCTCGATAGAAGCGGATACCTTCCGCTGAATTTCCCCCACTCCCAGAAGGAAATATCTTATAGAGAATTGTATTGGCGTGATCGGGGCCATATGCATAACCATTCATAAGTGCGAGAAGTTTTCCGTGTTTGCCCAGATCAACAACAACTGCCTCGCCAACTACTTTTGCCGGGTGGGTCGCCTGCGGTAGATTGATTTCATGCTTTGAACGCGAATTCGACATCTCACGAACCGCATAGCCACTCTTAATGCCTTCCGGCGTTTCCACTGTCACTGTCATTTTGTAGCGCCAAGTCCCCTTGGTCACGAGGCCATCGCCAGTCCCCCCCTCTTTCTTGCACGCTGACACCGCAAACAGCGCCAGCACCACCCCTAAAGCAATCATCGATTTTTTCATTTTATCTTTCCCGATCCGTCGTTACAGCGGTTATGACCGCCACGAATCATACGAGAGGCCCTTCTTAACCTCAAGTTGCCGTTTGCGTTTTGTGAATACGTATAACTCTTGATTGTGGTCAAGAAAGCACGTCTTTTACGTAAAGATATCCAACCTAAAAGGAAACACGATAGCGTACTTAAGATTCAAGCCTATATTCGCCTCAAACTCCTGACCGGCATCAGCAAAGGCGATATATTGCGGCTGACGATGAACCAGCTGAAAGAGGACGGGATTCACATCACTCGCCACAAAACAGAAAACGGACAGGCAAAACCACTATCTACACCTGGACAGATGAATTGCGCGCTGCCGTCCAGACGCTCAAATCTTTACGGCGAGTTGATATCAGTCCTTACCTGATCTGCACCAGAAAAGGCGAATCTTATATGGACGAAGAAACAGGCGAACCGTCAGGCTGGAATTCGATCTGGCAGCGGTATATGCGGCGAGTTATGAAAGACACTGAAATCAAGGTGCGATTTACGGACCACGACCTCCGGGCTAAATGCGCAAGTGACGCTGAAACTCTTGAGCACGCTCGG
>JAMHVA010000097.1:0-4602 GCA_035904625.1 Alphaproteobacteria bacterium
CAGTTGCTGCAGCATATGACTCCGATCAGGTAGACACGGCCATCGGCGAGAATGGCAACGTTTGTGGTCCCGGGAATGACGAGGCGTTGAACGATTGAGTTTGCAACCTCGACTTCCGGTGAGATAATGACGTCGATCGGCATGTGTGAGCGACTGAACAGGTTCGCCCACGCGGGGTCGAGATAAGACTGGTTGCGAATGCGTGCAATTTTTTTGGGAATGTTAAACAACGAGTGCCCGACTTGGCAGGCCAGCATGTTCACTTCGTCGGAATTGGTGACGGCAATGATCATGTCGGCATTGCTCGCCCCCGCGGAAGACAACACATCCGGGCTGGATGCCTGGCCACGGATGCATCGCGCATCCAGATCGGATTGTGCCTGAGAGATTTTATCAGCGTCACTGTCGATCAGGGTGACGTCGTTGTCTTCCCTTGAGAGGTACGATGCGATACTGAAGCCAACCTGTCCGGCCCCGCATATGATGACGCGCATGGTTTATGCCTTTGAAAAAGATTACGCCGATTTGCGGATGGTTTCGTCGCCGCCGCCCGGTTCGTCCTGCTCATTCTGCTTCCCTGTGGTGGAAATGCCAAGCTGTTTCAGCTTTCTGTGCAGGGCGGCACGCTCCATGCCGACGAACTGGGCCGTCTTTGAGATATTTCCGCCGAAACGGCGCAGCTGGGATACCAGATAATCCCGTTCAAATATCTCGCGCGCCTCGCGCAAGGGAACGGTCATGAGTTCCTTGGATGATTCGGCGGCGGTCGCATCGTCGCCCGATTCGCCAGCGGGTTTGACGCCCAGAATTTCAGCGGGGAGGTGTTTGCTGTCGATGATACCGTCAGAAATTGAGCCGCTGGCCATGATCATAATGCGTTCGACAACATTTCGGAGCTGACGCACGTTTCCCGGCCAGTTTGACGACTGAAGAACGGCCAAGGCGGCATCGGAGAAACGAAGCGGCGGCAGGCCGGATTGGGATGAATACGACCGGACGAAATAATCGACGATATCCGGAATGTCCTCCGGGTGTTTGCGCAGCGGCGGCATTTCCAATGGAACAACGTTCAGGCGGTAATACAGATCCTGTCTGAAGTTTCCAGCGGCGATAGCCTCTTCCAGGTTGCGGTTGGTTGAGGCGATGATACGCACATCGGCTTCCACCATGTCTTTGCCGCCCAGACGCTGGAATTTCTGCTCCTGCAGGACGCGGACGATCTTGCCTTGTGTCTCCAGCGGCATGTCGGCAACTTCATCGAGAAACAATGTTCCCTGATGGGCCTGTTCAAGAACGCCCGCGCGGGCTCCCTCGCCCATGACGCCGGATTCATTCCCGAACAATTCCATTTCCAGCCGTTCCGGCCGCATGGTGGCACAGTTAAGAACTGTGAATGGGCCATCCGCACGTTGCGAAAGACGATGGATCAGTCGTGCTGCAATATCTTTTCCTGTGCCGGGTTCGCCCGTCAGCAGAACCCGGCTGCTGGTTTGTGCAACACGTGTCAGTGATGTTCTTAGATTTGTTAGAACCGGTGATTGGCCCACAAGCTCCATAGGGCCATCGGCCTTGGCACGCAGACGCTCGTTTTCTTTCTTCAGACGCGCGGATTCAAGAGCGCGCTCGATCATTAGCAGAAGACGGTCAGCCTTGAACGGCTTCTCTACGAAGTCATAGGCCCCGTGACGAATTGCGTTCACCGCCGTTTCAATCGTGCCGTGGCCGCTGATCATCACGACCGGCAGCAGCGGATGCTGTTCCTTGATGTTCTCAAGAATTTTCAGGCCATCGTGATCGCTGAATTGTAGCCAGATATCGAGAATAACGAGATCGGGAACGCGCTCGGAAAGACGCTCATAGGCATGTTTTGAATTCCCGGCCTGACGGGTCTTATATCCCTCATCCTCCAGAATACCCTGAATCAGGGTACGAATATCGGCCTCATCATCGACAATCAGAATTTCTGCGGGCGTTGCCATCTATGCGACTTCTTTCTGCATGTTCATATTACTGTCGGCGGGAAGAATGAGGGAAACACAGGCGCCCCCCAGATCCTGCCATCCCGGCATGGATTTGATGCCATCGGTCTGTCCGAGGATCAGGCTGCCCTGATGGTCTTCCATGATCTTCTTGACGATGGCAAGACCGAGACCTGTGCCGTTTTCCCGTGTGGTGACGTAAGGTTCGGTCAGGCGACCCGCCTGTTCATCTTTCGGCAATCCCAGACCGTTATCGATGACGCAGATAACATGCTCGTTATACCCGGCGCGTTGGGAAAGAAGGACGATCATCTTTCCCGGGTTGCTGTCATGTTCAAGGCGTGCCGAGATAGAGTCGATGGCGTTCTGCAGGATGTTTGTAAAAGCCTGACGGATTTGTTGCGGATCAAAGTCTGCCATCAGGGTTGTGTTCTTGCCCGTCATGTTCACGAATGAAAATTCAATTTCCGGGTGCGCCTGTCCACGCAATGTCAGCATCTCGCGAATAAGGCCCAGCAGGTCGTCATTGCGGATCAGCGGCAGAGGCATCCGCGCGAAGGCAGAGAATTCATTCACCATGCGGCCAATATCTTCGACATGGTGGATGATTGTGTCAGTACACTGCGAGAAAATCTCGGGGTCTTCGGTGATCTGTTTCAGGTATTTTCGCTTCAGGCGTTCGGCGGAAAGCTGGATCGGAGTCAGCGGGTTTTTAATTTCATGGGCGATGCGTCTTGCCACGTCAGACCATGCGGCCTTGCGCTGTGCTGATTGTAATTCAGTGATGTCATCAAATGTAAGGATAACGCCTTTGCTGTCTTCATCACTGATTTCAATACCGACGCGCACTAACAGCGTACGGCGTGTTTCATCCTTGCGAATATAGGGAACTTCGCCTTGTGTAATGCGTCCCGGTTTTTGCTGAGCACTATCGAGCAGGTCTTTTAACTCAGGCATGATTGTCTGGATCGATTGTCCCGACAGCCCCTCAGGTGACAGCTGGAAAATTTCACCGGCAGCATGATTGGCAATGCGAATGTTTCCGGTCTCATCGAGACCGATAACGCCGGATGAGACGCCTGCAAGGACGGTTTCGGTAAAACGGCGGCGCTGATCAAGCTGTCTGTTCGCTGTGATCAGTTCCGTACGCTGTTCTTCCAGTTGTGATGTCATGCGGTTGAAGGCGCGTGCAAGATGATCGAATTCATCGCCACGCTCGAAATTCTGTACACGGGCGGTCAAGTCACCTGCGCGGATGCGGTCGGCGGCGGTTGTCAGGGCTGCAATCGGACCGGCAAGGTGGCGGGCGAAGATAAGCCCGCCCCACATGGCAGAGAACAGCAGAATGAGAGCGACGACCACAAAGATCAAAGTGATTTTGATCTGAAGGCTGGAATATTGCTGTTCCAGTTGTTTGTAAGCCGCAACAGCTTCCTTTGTGTCCGACAGGTGGCGGAGCACGGTTGAATCGACCATACGTCCTACAAATAGATAGCTATCAAGCAGATTGTTGAGTTTGACGATGGCGCGAACACGGTCATCGCTGTCATCGGTGATCAGGACAACTTCGCCCTGATCGGCTTTATCCAGCAGCGGTTGCGCTATGGGTTCAAAAGCCATGCTGAATGTAAAACCGGATTCGGCCAGAATGCGGCCAGAGCCGTCGATGACCATGGCTTCGGACAGGTTCCGAACGAAGAGCTGTGTTTTCATGACACGGCCCAGCGCTTCCTGATTGGAAGATAGTAAGACGGCCTGACGGTCGAGATCGTTCGCCATGGCAAGAATATCGGCGCGGATCGCCTGCTGGTGTTCCTGCAGGTAGGCCTCGGCGACGGCCTCGGACTCACTGACGGCGGTGCGAATGCGTTCGCTGAACCATGTCTGGACACCGTAATAAAGGAAGACAGCGGAAAAGATCGTCATGATGACGGCGGGCAGTGCCGCCATCAGGCTGAATATGAAGGCCAGACGCAGATGCAGACGGGAACCGGCGATCCCCCTTCTGTGCCCGGTCCAGAGCGATATGATCCGGCGCGCGATCACGGCAATCAGTAATGTCAGCAGGATGAGGTCAATGTTCAGCAGCCAGACCACGGTGCGCGTATCATCGCCAAACGGCGGGACTTCAGAGAGTGCCAGATAGGTCGCAATTCCGCTGCACAAAGCCAGTACGATCAGAACGACTGCGAAGCCGTTCGACCACATACTGTTGCGCGGATGCCACAGTCGCTGCAGAATACGACCGAGCGTGCTGCTGCCGCTGTTGACCTGAGTCAATGTTGTCAAAGAGTTATCCTGACGAAAGGGTTTGACTTTAACTGGTACTGCTACTATCCAAAATTCCGGACAGACACGCAACTTACAATTCTATGGAAATTATTTCAACAACTCCGATGCCAGAATATCACGTCCTGATCGTAGCGGCAGGGCAAGGTTTGCGCGTGGGCGCGGATTTACCCAAGCAATACCTAAATATTTCTGATAAATCTATTTTAAAACAATCAATTATACAATTTTCTTCATGTAAAACATTAACTGTAGTTATTCACCCGGATTTTGAGGATTTGTACCACAAAACGGCATTCGGGGGGGTAAATTTGAGGCCCCCCGTGTTCGGGGG
>JAMHVA010000098.1:0-5344 GCA_035904625.1 Alphaproteobacteria bacterium
GCCGTTATCATACCGGCATGTCGCGCGATACTGGAACGATCTGGCAGATTGATTGCCTGCCTCAGGCCTGCGCCACTTTCTTGCCGTCGCGGAAGACCGCTTCGGCCAGTTCATCAGCGGCCTGCGCCGTCGTGATATTGCGGGCCTCGGCAATATTGAAGATCTTCGCCAGTGTCGCACCGATTTTCTCGACATGCGCCATCATGTTTTCACGGGTGATATCATGGCTGAATGGGTTCTTGCCGATGCGCTGGCAATATTCGTAGGCCACGGCAATCACGCCGCCAGCATTGATGACATAGTCCGGCGCATACAAAATGCCTTTATCTTTGAGCATCTGGCCATGCACGGGGGCAGCCAGCTGGTTGTTGGCGGCCCCGGCGATGATATCCACCTTGAGGCGAGGAATGGTCTGATCATTGATCTGGGCACCCAGAGCGCAAGGGGCGAAGATATTGGCTTCCACGTCGAAAATCTCATCCGGGGCAACAACCGTCACGCCCGGCAGTTCTTCGCGGGCGCGCTGCAACGATTCCTCGCGCACATCCGTGACCGTCAGCACGACGCCTTCCGCATGCAGATATTTGCACAGCGCAAAGCCGACAGCACCCAGACCTTGTACCGACGCTTTCAGACCTTTCAGGTCTTCGCTGCCGTAACGGCGCAACGCGCATGCCTTGACGCCTTTGTAAACGCCATACGCCGTCACCGGGGACGGATCGCCGCCGACAGAGTCCGCCGCCGTCGGTAACCCGACCACATAGCTTGTCTCTTTCGAGATCGTGATCATGTCATGTTCGTTAGTGCCGCTGTCTTCGGCGGTGATGTAACGCCCCTGAAGGCTTTCAACACCACGGCCCAGCGCCCGCATCAGATTATCGGTTTTCAGTTTGCGCGGATCGCCGACGATCACGGTCTTGCCACCGCCCAGCGGCAGCCCGGCCAGCGCGTTCTTGTACGTCATGCCGCGTGACAGGCGCAGCACGTCACGGATGGCATCATCTTCCGATGCATAGCTATACATACGGGAGCCCCCCAGCGCCGGGCCGAGATTGCCGTTATGAACACCAATAAAAGCGATAAGTCCTGTCTCCGGATCATCGACGCGGCGGATGGTTTCATGACCATCGTAATCCACGAATTTTGACAATACAGATACATCCAGATCCTGAGTGTTCATTGGTTACTCCTTGAATACGTCCTTAATGACCTTGCACCGCAGCAGAAAAATCGGCATTTTCTCATTTCATTATAGCGGCTTACGCCATGCAGTTGAAACTTATGGGACCCGATTTTCCAAATTCGAAAGAACACTGCACGAATCGATGATTTTTTAAAAGAAATTTTCTTTCGCCCGAGGAAATTTAGCTGAACTTGCCATGACGGCATTCGTAACGGGGGTATTCCCTCAGGATAATCGGATGTAAAATAGCGCCGTTACGCAACCCATCCGACGATCATGACCCCCGATACACCCCCGCGCCCCGCTTTCCCGACCCTTGCCTGGCTGCTTGTGCTGATGTCCGCGCTGCTGCCGTGGGGCATCTTTCAGATCGATTACGCCCTTCGGGAAGATGTTACATGGCTGGTGGAGGCCGGACAGCGCCTCTTGAATGGCGGGCGCTATGTCACCGATGTGTTCGAGGTCAATCCACCATTATCCATCCTGTTGTACCTGCCGCTGGCGATCAGCACCGATATCAGCCATTCATCGCTGCCCTATGCATTCTTCATTTACATTATAGCCCTGACCACAATTTTTGCCTGCCTGACGAACGCCGTCATCAAACGCTATGAATTCCTGAACGGACAAGAGCGAGCCGTCTTCATTGCCGGATATGTTCTGGCTTGCACCGCCCTGCCGCTATGGGTTGAATTCGGCCAGCGCGAGCAGATTATTTTCATGGGCATCCTGCCGATGATCCTGCTGCAAATCGGTATGACATTTTCACCCACGGTGAAACGCGGTCCTGAATTCTGGCCTGTCATGGTGTTGGGCAGCGTTGCCATGCTGATCAAACCGCATTACGGGGTCTTTGCTGCCGTCATCATGCTCCTCCGGATGATCCGTCAGCGGCGTGTCTCCGTGATGTTTGACCGCGATTTTATAGTTCTTGAGGCGTTGACCGTTTTATATGTCATCGGGACCATCATCCTGATCCCGGATTATGTTTTTGAATACCTGCCTGATGTTGTGACATTCTATGCCGGTTTTGGCAGCTTCGTCGCCGTCGCTCACAAGGCGATCCCGTACCTTGTGATTTTTGCAATGCTGAGTGCCGCTGCATATGCGATCCCGATGAATCTGCGCGTGAAGAAAACCTTGTGGCTGATGATTGCCTGCGGCGTTCTGTGCCTGATCCCCTATGCCGTGCAGATGAAGGGGTTCTCCTATCATATATACCCGGCCAAAGGTTTTGCCTTCTGTGCACTGGCATTAGTGGTTTGCGGCATTTTTTCAACGCGCGCGCGCCTGGCCGCATCGCCGCTCTATGCCGTTCTGGCTCTGATCGCACTCTGCTATGTTATTCACCCCCTGAATACACGCATGACCACGCATGATGACTATCGCCATCTTCCTTTGACACAGAAAGTCATGGAATGTAACCGTCCTGATTGCCGTTTTTTCATGTACGTGTATGGCGCGAATTTCGTTTACACGACGGGATATTACGCCCGGCAGACCCATGCATCCCGTTTCAGCGATTTCTGGATTCCATGGGGCCTTTATATGGAGTACGAGAAGCTGAAAGAAGGGGAATCCCGCTTCAGCAAAGAAGAACTGGACCAGTATTTTATCCGTCATATACGGATGCTGACGGAAGATATCAGCAAGGGAAAACCGGATCAGATTTTCATCTGCCAGAACTGTGCGAACGATCCGTTCTTCGATTTCCTTTCGATTATGAACCGCGACCCCTCGTTCGCCGATGAATGGAAAAACTACCGGGAAGAAGAAACCCTCACCGTGGACCGCGGGGCCTATTACAAGGGCACCAAAGCTGAAGCTTCCGTCCCCCTGACGTTCAAACGCTATAGCCGCATTATCCAGTAGGTCAGCACAAAAAAGAAACCGCCTTGCGGCGGTTTAAGGGAACAGATACCAGATCGGTCAAAGGTAAACTCTCAAAACTCGAAACTTGTCCTATTTTTCTGTTTTTTATTAAAGCCCGCCCCCGGGCTTTGTCGCTTTATTTGGTCCCTCTTAGCCTGTTGCTTTCCGTCTCACACTCGGAACTGTCTTCAAGACAGTTTTACCTACCCAGCTTCGATGTTGGATGAAGCGTCATCCCTATATTTCAAATATATCTAAAATTTTATGTAAATACAATAGGATTCTGAAAAATCAGTTATCTATTTGATTTAAAATAGAAATTAAATTTTCCATGTCATCCGGCAGGTCGGATTCGAAGAACATTTCCTCGTCGGTGAGGGGGTGAATAAAGGCGATTTCGGCGGCATGGAGCGCCTGACGCGGGAAACCGATCACCTGCGCCGCCAGATCCTCGGCCAATCCAGCCTTCTTCAGCCGTGACATCTGGCCGTTGCGCGCCAGCCCGTACAGGGGGTCACCCAGCAACGGGTGGCCCAGATGCGCCATATGAACGCGCACCTGATGGGTACGGCCCGTTTCCAGACTGCATTCAACCATGGAGACTGGCCCCCATTCCTCCGCCAGCAGATATTGCGTGCGGGCCTCACGCCCGTTCCGGTGCACGATGGCCATCTTCTGGCGCTGACTCGGGTGGCGTCCGATCGGCGCATCGACGATGCCTTTGCGCGGCACAGGTGCGCCCCAGACCAATGCCTTGTAACGACGATGCAGTGAACGGTCCGAAAGCTGCGCCGAAAGCGCCTGATGTGCCTTGTCGGTTTTTGCCGCCAGCATCAGGCCGCTGGTATCCTTATCCAGACGGTGCACGATGCCGGGGCGTTTGACACCGCCGATGCCGGAGAGCGTATCGCCGCAATGATGCAGCAGCGCATTCACCAACGTGCCGTCTTCATGCCCGGCCCCGGCATGGACCACCAGCCCCACCGGCTTGTTGATCACGATCAGCGCGTCATCTTCGTAGACGATATCCAGCGGAATATCTTCGGGAACGGGTGTGTCATCACGCGCAGGCGGAACGATAATCTCGACGATCTCTCCGCCTTTCATCTTCAGCGACGCATCATTACAGACAACACCGTTCAGGCACACCTGCCCTTCCTGCATCAGCGCCTGAATGCGCGTGCGCGAAAGTTCTTCGCTTTGCCCAGCGAGAAAGCGGTCAAGTCGCTCGCCTGACTGCTCTGGCGCGACTGTGAATGTGAATGTCTGACGATTATCTGTCATGGGCTGTTAGATACAGGTCTGCGGCGGAATACACAAACAGAAAAGCGATTTTACTGCCATGCCCGACGAATGCAGGGGTCCGTATAGGAATCAAGCCCCGGCGTCACCATAACCCATCCCTCTTGCAGGGGCGGCTCCTTGGGTGGCGGCACACCCTCGGGCACCGGTTTGGCCGGTCCGAACAGGGCCGTATCTTCCTTTTGTTCCTTCAGTACCGTGCCCACTACCACGATATCCTCGCTGGTCCGGCTTTTGTCCGCCTGCACCGCATAGGCCGCCAGACCGTTCAGATAGGACTCATCATTGATCACGTTGCCGCGTGGCGACAATGTCATGATACGGATATGATCGCTGTTGTTTTTATCGTCCGTGACCTTGCGGGCGTTGATCACCGTCACGATACGTCCGTCGGGATACGACATGACGGCACGCCCCCCCAGCGCGAAATCATTACGACGATAATAACGCTGCCATGACGGTTCACCGCGCGGATCGACTTCCATCACCCATGCGGCGTTCGGCTTGTTGTCGCTGGGCTCTGCCGAACCTGCCACCAGAAAAAAGCTGGTCTTGTCGCCGGTCTTGCGTGGTGACATCGCCCCAGCGCGCAGTTCGGAGAACTTTCCGCGTGGATATGTCCGCTGCCACAAGATCGTGCCATCGTGACCCAGTTTCAGAATCCATCCGGCCATGCGCCCGTCATCCATGATGATCTTGCCCGTTGCCAGATAGGCCTTGTCATCCGTGACAGTCAGCGCGTGTATGGCGTTATTGACACCGGGGCGATACGCCCGCTTCCAAACCTGCTTTCCTTCCGCCGTATAGCGGATTAGAACGCCGTACTGATCCGTCGGGTCTTTGCGGCTGACCGCATGGATGACCGTTGTAAAACCATCACCGTCCGGCGCCTTGATCATGCCTTCAGCCTGATAGTCATAGGCCGGATCACTGATCTGCATATCTTTCTTGTAGGCCCCCTGACGGTCATACCAGCTCAGGCGCACA
>JAMHVA010000099.1:0-11867 GCA_035904625.1 Alphaproteobacteria bacterium
CACAGGCGCTCGGCGTGCCCAGCGGTTTCTTATCGATTTTAGAATCTGCATATTGCGCTGCTTCATCGATCATCCCGAGGAATTCCTTGACCTCTTTCGGCTTGGAAAAGCGACCATCACTGACCGCGGCATACATTTCCTTTTCCTTGCCCTTCAGCACCGATGACACAGATGCTTCCCATGCCTTGTACTGATCCCCCATATCGGCCTTCATCTCGGGGTTATTCTTGACGCACTCCTTGACGGCAGCCGCCACGCTGCGGCTGGTCACGCGCACGCTGTGAATGATACCAAACCCGTCCTTGATCATGGCCAGATCGTTGATTTCCTGTTCGTTGAAAGTCTTGGCAATTTCAACAGCCTTTTCCTGTGCACGCGCCAGATGAGGATTGTCGGCTGGGACATCCACTTTCTTTTCTTCGGCATAAGCCGGGAGCGATAGCGCCAGAACACAGAAACAAAGCAAAGCGGCACGAAACATGGATATCTCCTTGGTTGCTTTGTATTTACGCATAAAAAACGGCAAAAAGAAAGCAAGCGGACAGGTGACGCAAACGCAAAAAATTAGCCATCGGCGCGAAGGCCGATGGCTAAGGGGGACAATCCATTCATTCCGTCAACGCAAAGCGCGAGCCAAGGACATTGCGGGGCTAACGGCCCGGCTGCTCGGGAATGAACGAATTCATGAAACTATCTTTATTTTATGCAAAAACGGGTAAAGGCCGGGTAAAGAATAGATACAATTTGATGCATCTCTCCGCCATTCCACGCACAACAAACAAAAAGAGCGCCACCGGGGCGCTCTTCATGAAATGATGGATAAGGGAAACGCTGGCCTTACTCGACCAGACGATTCCACCAGCCCTTCTTCTTTTCTGTTGGCTCGGCGTTCACGACTTCATAGTCCTTCGGTGCTGCCGGTGCCTGCTCGGCGCTTGCAACACTACGCATCGCCGGGCGCACGACCTTGACGGCCGATTCCTGACGCGGCGTTGCCGCAGCCTCTGCCTGAACGGCGGGAGCAGCAAGCGACTGACGCCCTTCGTCAAACGAAGTACCCTCGGATGAACCAGCGACACCTTGCGTATTGTTCTGATCACGATCACGGCGCGGACCGCGATCACGCCCGCCACGCTGGTTACGGCCGCGGCCATTCCGGCCCCCATTCCGATCACGCCCGCCACGACGATTGCCATCACGGCCCTCCCCCTCTTCACGGGGCTGCGCAGCGGTCTCGCCACCTTCAGAGAAATCTTCACCGAAACCGCCTTCTACGGCTTCAGCATTCGGCTGACTCTCTGCACCTTCTGCATTGTCACGGCGCGGGCCACGATCATCACGACCGCCACGGCGGTTGCGGCCCCCACGGCGGCCACGACGGCGACCACGGTCAGAACGGCCATCTTCATCACGGGACTCACGCGGTGCGCGCGGTTCGTCACCGTCATCGCCGGACGAATCGTCTTCTGCCATTTCTTCATCGGCATCAGAATATTCAGGATTGATATCGGTACCATCTTCCGACGTTCCCTCCACCGGCGACAGCATCACGGGCGTGCCACGAACAAGATCAATCTTGTAATTGTCGGGGGCCAGCGCTTCTTCGATACGGATCATGATCTTGAATCCGTAACGGCGTTCAATATCGGCCAGCATGTCGCGCTTGTGGTTGAGGATATAGATCGCCACTTCGTTCGGCAGATGTAACACCACCTCGACCGAACGGCCACGAATGCCTTCTTCCTCCAGCGCGCGCAACGCGGTAATCGCCGCCGAATCGACGGTACGGACATAACCGATACCTTCGCAGTGTGCGCATTTCTGGAATTGCGCTTCGGTCAGCGACGGATTGAGACGCTGGCGCGAGAGTTCCATCAGGCCGAACATCGAAATGCGGCCTACCTGAATACGGGCGCGGTCATTCGACAATGCTTCTTTCAGCTTACGCTCGACCTTCGCATTGTTGCGGCGGTCTTCCATATCGATGAAATCGATGACAACCAGACCGCCCAGATCGCGCAGGCGCAGCTGGCGAGCGACTTCTTCCGCCGCTTCCAGATTGGTCTTGAGCGCTGTTTCCTCGATATGACGCTCTTTGGTCGATTTCCCGGAGTTCACATCGATCGACACCAGCGCTTCCGTCGGGTTGATCACGAGATAACCGCCGGATTTCAGTGTCACGGTCGGCTCGCCCATCGCGGAAATCTGGCTTTCGACCTGATAACGATGGAACAGCGGAATGGTTTCGTCTTTATATTGCTTCACGCGTTTGATGTGCGATGGCATCAGGATGCGCATGAAATCCTTGGCCATTTTGAAACCTTCATCACCAGCGACGACGATTTCCTCGATGTCGCGGGCATACAGGTCGCGGATGGCGCGACGGATCAGCGTTCCCTCTTCATGGATCTGCGCCGGCGCCGATGATTGCAGCGTCAGGTCGCGGATGCCGTCCCACAGCTTCAGCAGGTAATCGAGGTCGCGTTTGATCTCGACCTTGTTACGCTGCACACCAGCGGTGCGCATGATAACGGACATCCCGTCCGGAATCTCGAGATCGGAGAGCAGTTCGCGCATGCGTTTGCGCTCTTCGAAGCTCGCGATCTTGCGGCTGACGCCGCCGCCACGCGGGGAATTTGGCATCAATACGCAGTAACGGCCCGGCAGCGACAGATATGTCGTCACGGCAGCGCCTTTGTTACCGCGCTCTTCCTTGCTGACCTGAATCAGCATGATCTGGCCGCGCTTGACGACCTCCTGAATTTTGTAATTGCGACGCAGGGACGGACGCACCGGATGTTCGCCTTCGATATCGCCACCGACCATTTCCACACGACGGGAGCTGGCAGCCATACGACGACCACCACCACGGCTATTCCGGCCACGGAAACGATCACGACCGCCGCCACGGCCATTCCGGCCACCACGACCGCGGCCACCACGGCCACGACGGCCCTCGCCGCCCTGTTCGTTACCATTGGCATCGGAACCGTCTTCAGCTTTTACGTTACCGACATTATCGTCGATATCCTCTTCATCCGGGGCGATCTGATTGCCGATGGAATCACCGTCATCTTCATCGAGGTCTTCCTCGTCGGATTCTTCGCTGTCATCAGACTCATCGTCCTCGGACTCATCATCTTCGCCTTCATCGTCTTCCAGTGAAGCATCCGGCTGGTTATCATCCTCATCGTCTTCATCAGCCGTCTCAGCCGCAGCCACGGCAGGCGCAGATTCATCAGAATCATCATCCGCCAGCGGCGAAACCGGGAGCAACGGCTCTTCTTCCTCATCATCGGGAAGAACGTCCAGCTGGTCTTCACCTGTATCGTCGTCTTCGGTCACGACGCGGTTTTCACCGCCGACCTCCTCAACCGCGTCATCGGCGACTTCGTCATCAGCCTCTTCGGCTTCCTCACGGCTTTCGGTGGAACCCTCTTCCCGGTCCTCTTCTTCTTCAGCGCGACGGCGCTCTTCCATTTCCTCACGCTGTTCGGCCAGCAGGGCTTCACGGTCAGAAATTGGAATACGGAAATAGTCAGGGTGAATTTCAGAGAAGGGAAGGAAGCCGTGGCGGTTACCGCCGAAATTAACGAAAGCCGCCTGCAGGGAAGGTTCAACGCGGGTCACTTTCGCGAGGTAGATGCTCCCTTTCAACTGGCGGCGCATCTTGCTTTCATAGTCGAAATCGTTAAGGCGGTTACCATCAACGACGGCCACACGGGTCTCTTCGTTGTGTGTGGCATCAATAAGCATACGTCTTGTCATGATCTTGTCTCCTGACAGATTAAGGCGCAATGCAGCCATCAACCCCGTCAGCGACACACGGAATGCAGCGCAAAGCGCGCGTTTTAAAAGAATGGGGTCCTGAAACCGGCTTTGGAATCTTGCAGTCTAGGGGGGAGGATACGCTCGCAACGGTTAAAATGCGGGATCTTTCAATCACTCCCGGTCCTGTTGTCAAAGCCGAAACAGGTACCTCGTCACCGTTGCTGCTAGCGAAACTCTTTCGATTTACAAAAATGCTAAAGCTTCAACGGGTCGCTTGAAAGTGACAATACAGGGATAGGGGGGCTTCTACAATCAAAAAAACGCCCTGGTCCCCAACAGCCCCGTTTTCCTGACTTTCCCCCTTGCAAGTCGCCATACGATCACATTTAATGAATTTCGGGTTTCCACAATTAAACACGGATCGGCGACTTGCGCGCATTTTTCAGGGTACTGGGTTTCTTCGCGTGTCTGCTGAGCGTCGCTGTAGCGGCCCTGCCCGCACATGCGTTTTCCGTCGATAACGTCCGCTTCGGCACACACCCGGGCAAGGTCCGGATGGTGGTCGATTTAAGTGAAACACAGGCTTTCCGCGCCTATGCGATGGAGAATCCGTGGCGTCTGGTCATTGATATGCCTGCCTTCCAGTGGAATGTCGGCAATATCGACAAGGCGCAAGGTGTTGCCGTCAATTCCGTCCGTCAGGGGGAATTACAACCAGGAATTTCCAGAATTGTTGTTGATTTCCAGCATCCGGTGGCGATTTCCTCGGCCTTTATCCTGCCGCGCGATGCCGCCAATAACAAGCCGGACCGTCTGGTGATCGATTTTTCAAAAACAGACGAAGCCGGATATGCCAGCCAGCAAGGCAAGATTTTCGGCAAGCTGCAGGTCCCCGGCGACCGCCTGAACCTGTCCGCAACAAAACCGGCAGCCCCGGCCCGCAGCGCTGAAAACAACACATCCCAGACACTGCCGGGAACCATCACCCGCCCGGGCAGTAAACCGCAAGGCCTGGCGAGCGCCCCGCCGCCGCCCGCGCCAAAAGATGATCGCAACGTTGAGATCGAACAACCGCCGCTGGCATCCGGCGATCCCGCCCCGGCACCCGCAGCCATCGCCGCCGCCCCGGTGCCCCCGCGCAAACCGGCTAATAGCGCCCCCGCTCCCGCCATCGCTTCATCCGGTAAAAAACCGCTGATCGTGATCGACCCCGGTCATGGCGGCGTCGATCCCGGTGCACTGGGTGCAAACGGCGTCTATGAAAAGCAGGTCACGCTGACGATTGCCAAGGCGCTGAAAGAAGCACTGGAAGATACAGGCCGTTATCGGGTGATGCTGACCCGCGAAAAAGATACCTATCTCAAGCTTTATAAGCGTGTTGAGTTTGCCCGCAAGAACGGCGCGGACCTGTTTGTCTCGCTGCATGCCGACTCGATTGGCAAATCGAATGTGCGGGGGGCATCGGTCTACACCCTTTCTGAAAAAGCGTCGGACGAACAAACCGCCCTGCTGGCCGACCGCGAAAACCGCGCCGACCTGATCGCCGGGATGGACCTGGACACGGATGACGAACAGATCGCCACCATTCTGGTCGACCTGACCATGCGCGATACGATGAACCAGTCGAAATTCTTCGCCAGCAAACTGGTCGGCCAGATGGATAGCGGCAATGTCAGGATGCTGGAAAACCCGCACCGCTACGCCGGGTTTGCTGTTCTGAAAGCGCCGGATATTCCCTCCGTACTGGTCGAAATGGGGTTCATGTCAAATCCCCGCGAAGCCGAACAGCTGACACAGCCTGAATACCGCCGTACACTGGCGCGGGCACTGGTGAAAGGCATTGATGCCTATTTCACAAAACTTCAGCAAATGCACAGAACATAGGTGTTTTCCGGAAACATTATTTTTCGTAACGTGAATCGGCCACAAAATTTTCAAATTGTGACTTTATTCTCGCCACAACTCGTGTATATATGTCTGGATCGTCGCGTCCCTAGGAAGCGAATCATCCTTGTTTTTTAACCCTCTAGCGCTAATTTGAGGAACTACTATGAAAAAAATCCTGTCTGTATGCCTGCTGGGCACAGTTGTCGCCCTGTCCGCATGCGCAAGCAACGAACGCAACGCTGATTACAGCTACGAAACAGCGGCTCCTTACACGGAAAACCGCACAGTCGGTGCTAAAGAAGTTGCAGCGAAGCCGCAAGTTTTCGAAAGCCGTCAACGCAAGTAATTCGGCGTTCGCCTGATTATTTTAAGACTGCCCGGTCGATATCAACCGGGCAGTCTTTTTTTGTCTGATATTTGCAGATACAATGACGGCTATACAGGTGCCGCCCCCATGATCAACAATGTCATTAAAATTCTTCTCTTCTTACTTGTGAATGCCGCCGGCTGGTATACCCCGGCCGCGACGATCGTGGTCGCCACCATGCTGGAGTTGCTGCCGGATGTTCCCGACAGTGCGCTGGAATCCTACCAGCTGCTGATGCTGGCAATCCCGATCCCCCTCTGGGCCTGCGCGGCACTGGCCAGTATCGGCTATTTCTTTGCCGCCGCCCCTGAGACACGTGTCTGGCTGCTGCTGGCACCGATCTATGTGCCAGCGATCTATCTGATCGCCGTCATCACATATTTCCACTTTATCTAAAGGTCTAAGAGCCGCTCAGGTCTTAGAAGAAGGATCTTCGCTGACATCGGCTTCAGCACGCTTGGGCTTATCCGCTTCAGGCTTCGCGCCCTGCTTGGATGCTGCCGCCCCCGGCTTGGTCGCGACAACGACCGGATAGCCCGGACGTTCACGCACCAGGCGGCGGATTGTGCCCCAGTCCAGCAACGGCGCATATTCACCAGCTACGCGAACGATCAGAGCCATATCATCGTCAGTCATTTCGTAATGCGGCAAGCCGCCTTCAACTTCGATCTTGTTGGCCTGCGCGAGCGATGCATGCGCCTCGACATACAGCTTATCATCAATCCAGGCAGCCTTGATCGGCTGGTTCACCACCGTCACCGGTGTCCCCAGCGGCGCCAACGGGTAAATGCGGGCAATATCTTCCGGATACATACGAATGCAGCCGCTGCTGACGCGGCGGCCCACGCCATACGGTTTGTTGGTGCCGTGAATGCCGTATTCGGGCCAGCCCAAGTACAGGATATATTCGCCAAGCGGATTCTCAGGCCCGGCGGGTACAACTTCAGGCAGGGTCGGATCTTCCTTACGCATACGTGCTGTCGGGCGCCATTGCGGCTTCTCGCGCCTGTTCACGACGGATGTCGTGCCAATTGGCGTTTCCAGCCCGTCACGGCCCACGCCCAGCGGCGCGGAGATCGGCGGCTGTCCCTGCTTCAGATACGCATAAAGGCGCATTTCCGGCAGGTTGATCACAATACCCTGACGCGGTCCCTCGGGGAGGATATGCATCGCCGGGATGGTCAGCTTTGTATTCGCGCCCGGAATCCACGGATCGACATCCGGATTGGCGGCACGCAGTTCGACAAAGCCCAGATCATATTTACGGCCAATGTCGATCAGCGTGTCTTCGTACTTGGCGACATAGGTCTGCATCGCACCGACATGGGTGCCGTCAAAGAAAATTTTATCAGGCTTGGGTACCCCGGCGGAGCGATTGATCTTGGCAGGCTCGGACGGCGGACGAAGCGTTTCTTCATCGTCCTTCTTCGCGGCCATCGCCGAAACCGACCACAGCGCACACAGCGACAGCAGCGAAACGGTCATCACCATCCGTCTGCACGTCGATATTTTATGCGCTGTGTTCTGTTTCATTTTTTATGCCGCTTTCCTGAGTTTCGTTTCGAGCTGGAGCGCCACCTTATCCATATAATCTTCGGTGGTCAGCCAAGCCTGCTTATCGCCGACCAGCAGAGCCAGATCCTTGGTCATGAAGCCGCTCTCCACGGTTTCAATGCAGGCGGCTTCCAAGTCTTTCGCAAAATCGATAACGCGCTGGTTTTTATCAAACTGGCCGCGATATTGCAAACCTCTTGTCCAGGCGAAGATGGAGGCAATCGGGTTGGTCGAGGTTTTCTCGCCCTTTTGCCACTGGCGGTAATGGCGCGTCACCGTACCGTGGGCGGCTTCAGCCTCCACGCACTTGCCGTCCGGCGTCAGCAGCACAGATGTCATCAAGCCCAAAGAGCCAAAACCCTGCGCCACGACGTCGGATTGGACATCGCCGTCATAGTTCTTGCAGGCCCAGACAAATGCCCCGTCGGATTTGATCGCAAACGCGACCATATCGTCGATCAGGCGGTGTTCGTACCACAGCTTGCGCGCTTCGAAATCCTTCTTGAATGACTGATCATAGACGCGCTGGAAGATCTCGATGAACTTGCCATCATATTGTTTCAGGATCGTATTCTTGGTCGACATATAGAGCGGATAATTACGCGCCAGCGCATAGTTGAAGCACGCACGCGCAAAACCCTCGATCGATTCATCGACGTTATACATGCCCATGGCCACGCCCGGACCCGTGAAGTCGAACACTTCATGTGTCTGTAGCGGACCGCCGTCAGCGGGCTGATAGTTCAGCGTCAGTTTGCCCGGACCCGGAATTTTGATATCGGTCGCTTTATACTGGTCGCCGAACGCATGGCGGCCAATGACGATGGGCGATGTCCAGCCCGGCACATACCGCGGCACGTTCTTGCAGATGATCGGCTCGCGGAACACTGTGCCATCCAGAATGTTACGGATGGTGCCGTTCGGTGACTTCCACATTTTCTTCAGGTTGAATTCCTCAACGCGCTTTTCATCCGGCGTAATGGTCGCGCATTTGACGCCGACACCGTATTTTTTGATCGCGTTCGCGGACTCGACCGTCACTTTGTCTTCGGTCGCATCGCGGTTTTCAATCGAGAGGTCGTAATATTTCAGATCGATATCCAGATGCGGCAGGATCAGGCGATCCTTGATCATCGCCCAGATGATGCGTGTCATTTCATCGCCGTCGATTTCAACGATCGGATTATCAACCTTGATCTTGGTCATAAAACTCTCCCGGAGTACGAATGTTTGAAAAGCGGGACCATCCTAATGAAAGGCAGCCGGAATATAAAGCGCGAATGGGGAAAATATAGGGCAGGTTTTCCTGTCAGGCTCGCCCATGTTTTTACATAAATGAAAAGATCAGAATAACCCGCTCAGCAGAGGCGGACGGATGGACAAAATGCTCATCTGGATCTGCTGCCGCGTCTGCAGGGCCAGCATCCGGGCACCCTCCTCGTTCTGGTCGGCCAGCGTCAGCTTGTCGCTCCCTTCCGCCAGTGTATTGACCATCGAAACAGTAAAGTTTTGCCGCATCATCAGAACGCCCAGATCGACAGACAATGAAGTCGCATAGGCGCGCAATTCTTCCCGTGCCTCACGGATTTGTTCCAGCTTTTCTTGCACCGCTTCCAGCGACCCGAAATCATCGAATTCGAGTCCCAGCCCCGCCGACGACGCCTTGATGCCATCGGTCAGGATATAGCTGCTGCGATATTGATTGAAGTACGTCGTCAGTGAATCGTCATCCAGCAGATTGGTGCCACGATAGCTGCTATCGAGCGCAACGAGATCGAGCTGGTTGAGAATACCCTCGTACTGGTCCTCCAGTTCCTGCGGACCGACCGCGATCGGATCGTTTTCTTCCAGCGGCCCCTCGCTCAGGATGATGTTGTTATAAGACGCATCACCCAGATCCCCGCCCCCGTCGTCATCGTTGATGAAGACCAGATGGCTGAAGTTACCGGTGAAGAATGTACCGATCGGAATCTCGACATGCGCCCAGTCGCCTGAACCGTCATAATCGTAAGTCGGCGTTGGTACACGCCAGTTAACGCCACTGGTCTGCGATCCATACATAAAGAAAAAATTGTTGTTGTTGCTGAAATTCGTATCGTTATCAAAGCCGATGCCGGCGATTTCCGGCTGGTTGCCGCTACGGAAATCGAACTGCAGAATCGTATTGGCCGTGACCGCATAATTGAGAAGGCGGCGTTTCCAGAGATTGCCATCAAGCGTCACGCCATCGCCGCCATTATCGATGGTAATGACACCGGCACCGTCCTGGGCGCCCGCATACGTCAGAAGGTCTGCCGGAGAGGTAAATGTCACGGCTGTCGCGTTCGCAGGCAGGCTGTCGTCATCAATCTGAGAGATATCGATCTCGCCGTTCATGAAGCGTTGCTCGACATCCTGCAAATATCCTTCCGCCTGATCGAGGATTTTCATCGCGGCCTTGATACCCGTATCCGCCGCCTTGATGATCTGGATGCCTTGACCGATGCCGTCGAGAATCCGGTTCAAATCATCGGCCCTATAATCAAGGGCACGGGCCGCAAAAAAGCTCTGAGGACTATCGAGGACGGAATTGACCTTTCGGCCGGAAGCAAGACGAGCAGACGTAACATCCAACGCGCGTGACGTTGCCTGTATAGCGGTGAGCTGTCGGAGCTGCACCGGGGTGAGTATGTTTTCCGCACTCGTGACCATCAGAATCCTTCTGAGGGTTTTAGCTATACCTTATTCAAGGGTGACAGGAATTCTTTAACAAACAGAAAATCGATTTGTTTTCAATAGGATAATATGGGGTATCGGGGCCAGTTCAGATAATCGCCTGCAAGGACTTTCTTGCGAGGACCTCAGGTCACCGGCGGCATCAGTTCACCGATTTCTTCCGCGAGGCGGTCATACGCCCGCTGGAACAGGCCACTTTTCAAAATCTGGCCTTTCTCGGCCTTATAGACCTCATACATGACCGCCCGGGGGCCGACATGTCGCACGACAAAACTTAAGTGCGGTTCGTACCGGGTTTTGTAATAACTGATGGTACAGGTACCTTCGTCGAAATCGACATCGACCGCCATGTCCAGCAATGCCTTGGCTGAGGCCCCCCGGCTGAACAACCCGGCGAGCAAACGGAACTCAGAGTTCTTGAAACCAGCGGTTTTCTTGAACTTATCGAAATCGGGATTGTCTATGACCTGAAATGACATGGGAATAGTATAGCATAAAACCTATATATTTGAAAAATATAGATTTTATTTCACACAAGAATATTGATACGATCCGAATGCTATATATAACTGCCCATACTTGATTCAGCATCGAGTCGAAATAATTCAGATACGGTACGATTTAACCAATCATGCAGGCATCTGTGAATCCTGAGCTTTTTGCCACATGCTCCGGCATGAGCGAAAACAGGCACATAAAACACTGGCAATCGTAACCATAACAGCGGCTGCATCTATATTTTCCGGATTCCAAATCAATTTGACCGCAAGCAAACAAAGCCTGTGTTCGTCGTACAGATCCCTGAAGCCTTGATCACGCAGGCGAATGCCCATCAGGGAAAATGCCGGAGGAAGGCGCGACATGGGGACTAGCCATCGCGCAGATCTCCTGCATCAACTCATCCATCTTCATGTCTTTCAGAAAAATAAGATTACACGAAAAAAATTTGACCAACCGGCCCCGGAATCAGGCCGTTACGGGTTGTTTCATCAGCATTTTTGGCTATGATAGCGCCGTTATTCATAAGCAGCAGGAATTGTGAGCCATGGCATCCGAACAGCAAATTCTTCAGGAAATCGATGACGCGCTGAAGCGCGAGCAGACCGAGAAGTTCTTCAAGGAATACGGCCCCTATCTTCTGGCAGGTGCGATCCTTGCCGTCCTGTTCACCGGGCTGATCAGCGGCTATCGCAGCTGGAACAACAAGGTCAACGCCGCCCAGACGGCGCAGCTGATGGAAGCCATGGCTGACAAGGATCAGGTCACCGCGCTGGAGGCGCTGGCGCCGCAACTGCGCCCGGGTCACCGTGCGCTGGCACATATGACCGCTGCCGGTACATTGCTGAGCGATAACAAACCACAGGAAGCATTGGCGATTTTCAACAAGGCCGCCGCTGATGAGACGCTGCCCGCAATGTACAAGGATCTGGCCACGCTGATGTCCGTCCGGCTGGCGCTGGCAGGTGATCCGGCCCAACTGAAGGCCGATGAACTGCTGGCAAAACTGTCGCCGCTGATGACAAAAACCAATCCGTGGCGCTGGCATGCGCGCATTGAAGCGGCACTGATCAAC
>JAMHVA010000100.1:0-8668 GCA_035904625.1 Alphaproteobacteria bacterium
ACCCGACTGCCGGGATCGGCATGACAGATATGACAGAACCGCCCGACGGCAACCCTGATCCGAACGCCATGTTTGTTGTTTTATCTCATGGCGCTAGCGGCATGGGCGCGTTTACCTATCAAGGCACTGTCGTTCAGAACTGCGGGGCCGGCACGGTTGATTTTGAAAACTGCGATAATGACGGCACATTTGTCAGCGGGCTTACGAATATTTACGGGGATAACGCTGATTTTAATGATGATTATGTATATGTATATCTGTATCAGCCGAACACCCTCTGGGATAATATGCGTGACTCAAACACCAATCCCACGGCGCATATCATGAACCTGAATACCAACAATGTCGGCGTCCTCACGCAAACGCCTCAGGAACGCCTTCACGTCATAGGGAATACACGCGCAGCCACGGTCCGTGCTGACCGCTTCTGCTTTGAAGACGGTGCATCGTGCTTTGATGTCGATTACCTGCAAACATCCAGAATTGCCGGGATTAAGAAAAACAGCTGTAACGCGGGAGAAGTTCTGGCGACACTCGGTAACAATACGGCCACCTGCGTAAAGCCCTCGCTGATTGCTCCCGGGGTTGAGAAGCGTTGCCCGGTTGGTGCATTCTTGAGGGGTATTATGACGAATGGCGTCATTATCTGCACGGATGGTACGCAGCTATGATAGCAATCGCGGCAAATGCTACAAACATGACTAAATTCATTTTTATGGACGGGGATTTTTATGAGAGCCACACATGAAAAAAACACGATAATCCACAATCGTGAATCCGGGTATTCCCTGATTCAGGTTGCGATTGGTCTTATCGTTATCGGTTTGTTTGTTGCAATGTCAGGGCAAGCATATGTTCTGTACACAAAAAACAAACAGGTCATGACGACACAGGAGCGCGTGACAGAAATGGTGGCCGCGATTCAGGGTTACCGGCAGCTCTACGGCCGTTACCCCTGCCCGGCCTCCATGCTGGCTGATAAAGATGACGTCAATTATGGTCATGAAACTGATTGCACCGATACATCGGTTGCCGTCGGCGATTGCAATGGTGGTATTTGTACTGAAACCGCGATTGACGGCGCACCCTACACAATCAGCAACGGGGTAACAATTACAACAACCGATAGAGACGCAGCACTGACAAACCCCCGCGTCAGGCTGGGTGCAATACCTTTCCGTCTTCTGCAGTTGGACGAGAGAAGAACCTACGATGCCTATGGCAGCCGATTCCTCTATGCGATGACAGAAACCATGGCGGACCCTGATCTGTTCAGGGAATTGAATGGCGCCATTCACATTGTGAACGCGAACGGTGAAGACCTTATCAATCCCCCTGGCACGGCAGCCTTTGTGATTGTCAGCCCGGGACCGAACGGACTGGGGGCATATTCTGCGCAAGGCGCGCAATCAGCAGAATGTATCGACACTGTCCTCGATGGTGAAAATTGCCGTAACTTTGACCCGCTGGCTGTGATCACCCCGCCGACTTTGACAAACCCGTCATTCGCGATTTTTGCTTCTGACTATCGTATGGATGTTGCCGCCGCCGATGGATTCGATGATGTGATTGAATATTTTGCAGAGTCTGCCAACCCCTTGTGGAAACGCACGACAGCGAATCTTGAGAACATTGAAGCCCTCGTCGATCAAAGTGTCGGCGTAGATTCTGTCGCAGCAGCGGCTGATGCCTTTGAGGTCCCTCAGGGTGTCATAGGTTACGATCATGACAACAACGTCGCGACGCCTGTTATTACGCAACGTGGCGGCATCAGGGTTCAGAACGCAACGGACACGGTTCAAGCAGAAGCTTATTGCGATTATAACGGACTGAACTGCTTTGACCCGCGCCGACTGGGCGGCACGGCGGCTGAAGCCATCACCTGCTCTACGCCAGGACAATATATGGTGGGCATCCGCGGTGGCGCGTCGCTGGGTGAAGGGATTTGCGGCGACGTCAAAACATTCTGTAATAACGCCGCAACCCCGGTCTTGAAGGGATTCAATGCGGACGGATCACCCAATTGTATCGCTATTCCTCTGGCATCGTGTAACGCTCCTGTTCAGCTCTGCAGTGGCGGGCCTTTGATGCCAGACCGTAAAAATAGCAATCAGGCCCCGATTACAAACCCGATCAATCTGACGGGCAGCCATGGACAGATACTTTTGGCAACGGACCCCGCAAGTTACGCACCTAACAAAAGGAATGCGTACTTTACATGCTCTAACGGTACATGGCTGTATACAGGCATGCCAACGAGACCTAATGAGTGGGGGCTTTGCAGTTGTAATGTTCCCGGGTCACTTACAAGAACAGTCAATATTGCCTGTGCCGGTAAGCTCGCCGCGACCAACAACGCTACGGTGCCGCAAACCTTTAATACGACCACTTGCATGTGGGAGAACTCGGGACCTGTTGACTACACGCCTTGCGATTGCAGCACTTACGTTCCGGGAGCCCCCCCCGCATCACCACCGCCTGCATGCGGTGCCGGTTACAACTCCGGCAGTTGGACGCGGACATGGACATTTAATTACGCCAATAACATTTGTGACTGGCAATATGCTGATGTAAATAACTGTACCTGCTTGCCGGGATCGGCAACACCGCCTGCAGGAGCAGTTGGCGCCGAATATACAGGAGGAGCCGGTACGGCATGTAATGTGCCAGCCCCGGGCCCGAATATGCCGGGACACGCAGGTCTTGCCTATCCTATCTACAAATTCCAGAACGCCCCCGTCGGTACATGCGGGTGGGTATTCAACAGATGGGATAAGTCGGCATGTTCATGCGATACGACAACCGAGTACTGGCACCACAATACGGTCCCCAGCCCCTGTAACCTGGCTTGCGAAACGCAAACCGCGCCGGAGGAATGGTGGTACAAGTATATCATCGATGTCAGCTCAAACTGCGTACCGGGAACGCCTTACAAGAAGGTCTCTGCCACATGTGCCGCAGTCAGCTTCTTCTGGCGCGCGACAAGCGGCACCCCTGTTGGACCGTCACTGGACAACAAGGCCGGCAAGCCGGGCGTAGACGAACCTTGTACATGCGCGGAGAAAGGGACCAGCAAGACGTGCTGGAAAGAGATCCCGAGTAACCCGGGGAACTACAACTTCTTCCCCTGTACCTGTAACTTATAGGATAAAAGTCCTAATTATATAAAATTCGATGACGGAGGAAGTGCTTGCATTTCCTCCGTCATCGCTTTATATTCCATAGCAGATTGATTATCCGTTCTGGTTTGATGAATGGTGGGCTTCGCGGCCCGCCTTTTTTGTTGCCTGAACGCCCCTGAACCGCAACGACAAAGGACGATGATGAAGTCATCACCAATGGAGCAGAAAATTGCCGATATGGCCGCCCCCGTGGCGGAAAGTCTGGGTCTGCGCCTTGTCTGCGTCCGCATCACCGGTGAAGGTGGCGCCCAGAACGTGCAAGTGATTGCCGAGAACCCTGAGACCCGTCGCCTGCCGCTTGAGGACTGCACCAAGCTGAGTCGTGAACTGTCGGCGCTGATGGATGTCGAAGACCCGGTAAAAAGCGCGTACCGCCTTGAAATCAGCTCCCCGGGGATTGACCGCCTGCTGATTTCGCCAGAAGATTTCGCCGACTTTGCCGGATTCGAAGCCAAAATCGAGCTCGAGTTTCCTCAGGATGGCCAAAAGCGCTTTCGCGGCATTCTGTGCGGCATTGAGGGCGACCTCATAAAACTGGATATGCCGGACAAAGGGCCCGTTACCCTGCCCTATGGCAGTGTTTCAAAAGCCCGTCTGGTGCTGACTGATGAATTGATTAAAGCGAGTAAGCCCAAACCTGAATCCAATATGCCTGAACCCGAATTAACTGATAATGAACCCTCTAACAACGAGTAGTAAGACCGGAGAATAAGGAAAAAATCATGGAACTTCTGCAAGTCGCTGACGCTGTTGCCCGTGAAAAAAATATTGAGCGTGAGATCGTTCTCGCCGCTATGGAAGAGGCCATTCAGAAAGCTGGCCGCTCCAAATATGGCCACGATCATGATATTCGCGCCCACATTGACCGCCGTTCCGGCGTGATCGAGTTGAAACGTTACCGCGAAGTTGTGGAAACGCTGGAAGATGAAACACGTCAGCTGACGCTTGCCGAAGCCAAGCGCATCAAAAAAGATGCCGCCGTCGGTACGTTCCTGATCGACGACCTGCCGCCGCTGGATTTTGGCCGTATTGCCGCCCAAACCGCGAAGCAGGTGATCATGCAGAAAGTGCGCGAAGCCGAACGCGCCAAGCAATTTGACGAATTCAAAAACCGTGCCGGTGAAATCATTAACGGTGTTATTAAACGTGTTGAATTCGGCAACGTCACCGTCGATATCGGTGGCCGTGCAGAAGCGATGATGCGCCGTGACGAGACGCTGCCGCGCGAACACTTTAAGACCGGTGACCGTGTGCGCGCCGTTATTTACGATGTTCGTCAGGAAATTCGCGGCCCGCAAATCTTCCTGTCCCGTGCCCGCCCGGAATTCATGGCCAAACTGTTTATGCAGGAAGTGCCGGAAATTTATGATGGCGTGATCGAGATCAAGGCCGTGGCCCGTGACCCGGGTTCCCGCGCCAAGATCGCCGTTTATTCGCGCGACAATGGCATTGACCCGGTTGGTGCCTGCGTCGGTATGCGCGGCTCCCGCGTTCAGGCGGTTGTCGGCGAACTGCAAGGCGAGAAAATCGACATCGTGCCGTGGTCCAGCGATACGCCGACATTCACGGTGAACGCTCTGGCCCCTGCCGAAGTATCGAAAGTCGTTCTCGACGAGGAGAAAAAGCGTATGGAAGTGGTTGTCCCGGAAGAGCAATTGTCGCTCGCCATCGGTCGCCGCGGTCAGAACGTGCGTCTGGCTTCCATGCTGACCGGCTGGGATATCGACATCCTGACCGAAGCAGAAGAATCCTCGCGCCGTGCAGAAGAATTCAAAACACGTTCGTCCCTGTTCATGGAAGCTCTGGACGTTGACGAAGTGATTGCGCACCTGCTGGTTGCTGAAGGCTTCACGAAGGTGGAAGAAATCGCGGAAGCCGAACTATCTGAACTGAACACCATTGAAGGGTTCACGGAAGACGTTGCGGTAGAACTGCAAAACCGCGCCATTACATGGCTGGAAGAGATCGAGAAGAAACTGCAACAGCAGCAAAAAGACCTTGGTATCCAGGCCGATCTGGCCGATTTCGAAGGCCTGACCACACAGCAGGTTGTTCTGCTGGGCGAAGCCGGTGTGAAATCGAAAGACGATCTGGCTGATCTGGCCGCTGATGAACTGGTTGAAATTCTGGGCAGCGATAATATGTCCATGACTGCCGCGAATGACCTGATTATGAAAGCCCGTGCGCACTGGTTTGCTGATGAAGCCCAGAACACGGGAACAAACGGATAATCACGATGTGAATATCCACTTTTGAAACGCCTTGAGGAAAACATAGGCCTGAGATGACTGAGACGAAAGACAAGAAACCGCAAACCGAAGAGAAAAAGACCCTGAGCCTTGGCGGCAAAGGAACTTTGAGCCTCAAAGGTGGTGCGGCGGCTCCCGCAACCGGTGGTGGCACCCAGCAGATCCGTCAAAGCTTGTCTCAGGGCCGTGGCAAGGCGGTCGCTGTTGAAGTCCGGCGCAAGCGCGGTGGTCCTGAGAAAGGTCCGCTGGAGGAAGAGGCTGACGTCACTTCCCCCGCATCTGCCATCCCCAACGAAGCGCATCAACTGACCTCGGAAGAACGCGAAGCCCGTATCCGTGCCTTGCAACAGGCAGAAGAGGATACCCGCCGCCGCAAGGCCGAGGAAGCGCTCCGCCCGCGTGAAGATGGCGCGCCGGAACCGGAAAAACCGGTATTGTCCCGTGAAGAGGAGTTGCGCCGCAAGGAACTGGAAGAGCTTCAGCAGATCGAAGCCGAAGAGCAGAAAGCACGCGCCGCTCGTGAAATCGAGACACGTCCTCTGCCGTCCTCATCGCCGAACAGTTTTGGCCCTGACCGCCCTGCTGCCGGCGTTGCCGCACCGGGCAGCCGCCGACCCGGACTAGGGCGGGAAGATGAGGAAGAAGAAGAAAGCTACCGCAGCCGCATGAAGCGGCAGCACCAGCCTGCCGCGCCGAAAAAGACCAACAACGACGATGCCCGTCGTGGTGGCCGCCTGACTGTGACAAAAGTTATGAACGAAGACTTTGACAGTGATCGTGGCCGCTCTCTGGCATCCGTGCGCCGTGCCCGTGAAAAGGCACGCATGAGCATGAAGTCCGCGCAGGATCAAACCAAACAATCCCGCGAAGTCATCGTGCCGGAAACCATCACGGTTCAGGAACTGTCCAACCGTATGGCGGAACGCGCCGGTGATCTGGTCAAGTCCCTGATGAAAATGGGCGTGATGGCCACCGTGACGCAATCCATCGATGCCGATACAGCCGAACTGCTGATTATGGAGTTTGGCCACAAAATCAAGCGCGTTACGGAATCCGATATCGAAATTGGCCTGGAAGGTGTTCAGGATACGGCGGACGATCTGGTTTTCCGCCCGCCGGTCGTGACCATCATGGGTCACGTCGATCATGGCAAGACATCCCTGCTCGACGCCCTGCGCTCTACGGACGTTGTGTCCGGCGAAGCCGGCGGCATTACGCAGCATATCGGCGCTTATCAGGTGAATATGTCTTCGGGCAAAAAAATCACCTTCCTCGACACGCCGGGTCACGCTGCTTTTACTGAAATGCGCGCTCGTGGCGCGAACATCACCGACATCGTCGTTCTGGTGGTGGCCGCGAACGACTCGATCATGCCACAAACGATAGAGGCGATTAACCATGCCAAAGCCGCCGGGGTGCCGATCATCGTGGCGGTCAACAAGGTCGATCTGCCCGACGCCAACCCGATGAAGGTCAAGCAGGATCTGCTGCAGTATGAAATCATTGTCGAAGAGCTGAGCGGTGAGACACTGTGTATTGAAGTATCCGCCAAGAAACGTATGAACCTCGACAAGCTGGAGGAAGCCATTCTTCTGCAAGCCGAAGTTCTCGACCTGAAGGCCAACCCGAACCGCGAGGCTCAGGGCACCGTAGTCGAAGCCAAACTGGAAGTTGGCCGTGGTCACGTTGCAACCGTTCTGATCCAGAATGGTACGCTGAAGATCGGCGATATCTTCGTGGTCGGTTCCGAATGGGGCCGTGTCCGCGCGATGATGAACGACCGTGGTGAACAGGTTCAGACAGCGATCCCCGGCGAGCCGGTCGAGGTTCTGGGCTTGCAAGGCGCCCCGGAAGCCGGTGATCCGTTTGTGGTTGTCGGTGATGAGGCCAAAGCCCGCGACATCAGCGAATATCGTCAGCGCAAGAAGCGCGAAGCGGCAAACGTACGTATGCTCAGCGATGGCAAGACACGCTTTGACAGCCTGTTGGCGACGTCGCGTGAAGCCAAGAAAGAACTGGCCGTCGTTATCAAGGGCGACGTGCATGGCTCTGTCGAGGCGATCATCGGCTCCCTGCGCAAGATCGAGGAAGAAAACCCCGAAGTGGCAGTGCGCGTATTGCATTCCGGAGTCGGCGCGATTACCGAGTCCGACGTTATTCTGGCGAACGCCTCGCGTGGCCTTATCGTCGGCTTTAATGTTCGTGCGAACGCGCAAGCCCGCGAGCTGTCCGAGCGTAATGCCGTGAATATGCGTTACTACAACATCATCTATAACGTCATTGATGATGTGAAAGGCATGCTGTCCGGCCTTCTGTCCCCGAGCGTCCGCGAGGAATATCTGGGTCAGGCAGAAATCCGTCAGGTGTTCAACATCACCAAGGTCGGCAAGGTTGCTGGCTGTATGGTTACGACAGGTATGGTCAAGCGCGGTTCCAAGGTGCGTCTGCTGCGTGACAACGTGGTCATCCATGAAGGCATGCTGAAAACGCTGAAACGCATGAAAGACGAAGTCAAGGAAGTGCGAGAAGGAACAGAATGCGGTATGGCGTTCGAAAGCTATGACGACATCAAGGATGGCGACATCATCGAATGCTATGACGTGATTTCGGAAGCGCGTTCTATCGCTTAAGATGAGCAATACACTTCCTTCACAAAGACAGCTCAGGGTCGGCGAACAACTGCGTCATATTATCGCAGACACTCTGCAACGCGGTAACTTTACCGACCCTATGCTGTTTGACAAAGCGGGCCAGATCACGATTGCCGAAGTACGCGTATCCCCGGATATGAAGCACGCAACCGCTTATACGTCGCTGATCACCGCGCAGGATATTTCGCCCGTGCTGGCCGCCCTGAACGATTCAGCGCATGCGTTCCAGCAGGATATAAACAAGAAGATCAAGATGAAGTTCACGCCGAAAATTCGTTTCGTTATCGATGATCGTTTTGATAAGGCCGGGCGCATCGAAGGTATTCTGCGCAATCTGCCTAAACCAGCCGATGATTCCGAGTAAGCATGGGCCGCAGTAAAAAAGGCCAGATCGTCAATGGCTGGATCAACCTCGAAAAACCGGAAGGCTTAGGTTCGACGCAGGCGGTCGGCAAGGTGCGCCGCCTGTTCGACGCACAGAAGGTTGGCCATGGCGGCACACTGGACCCACTGGCGACAGGCATCCTGCCGATTGCATTAGGCGAAGCAACTAAGACCATCCCGTACTGTCAGGACCATATCAAGG
>JAMHVA010000101.1:0-2027 GCA_035904625.1 Alphaproteobacteria bacterium
ATTGGTCTGGCGGTTGATGCCAACGTTCTGATTTATGAGCGTATGAAGGAAGAGTTGCGTTCCGGACGCAGTATCGGTTCTGCCCTTGATACGGCTTATAAACGCGCCCTGACCACGATTACCGACTCAAACCTGACGTCGCTGATTGCGGCAATCATCCTGTTTTCGTTCGGGACCGGACCGATCAAGGGCTTTGCCGTGACCATGTCGATTGGTGTCGTGACATCGTTCTTCTGCGCGATGATGCTGACCAGACTGATGATTGTGACATGGCTGCATGCCGTAAAACCCAAGGCTATTCCTGTATAGGAAACTGAAGGATAAATATTATGATTTTGAAACTGATCCAGCTGGTTCCCGAGGGCACGAAGATCGACTTCTTCGGGCACCGCTTTTACGCCATGTTCGCCAGCCTTGTCATTATTGGGGGTTCGCTGCTTTGCCTCGGCGTCAAAGGACTGAACTTCGGTATTGATTTTACCGGCGGTACGGTTCTTGAAATTCAGGTGCAGGCCGATCCCGATCTGGCAAAATTGCGTATGGAGCTCAATAGCCTTGAACTGGGCGAAATTTCGATTCAGGAATTTGGTGAGAAGCGTGACCTGATGGTTCGACTGCCGCAGCAAGACGGCGGGTCCGAACAGCAGCAGGCCGCGATCCAGAAAGTTCAGCAAAACCTGACGACGCATTTCGGTGAAGGAAAGGTCGAATTCCGCCGTGTCGAATTCGTGGGTCCGCAGGTCGGGGAGGAACTGAAGAAGGATGGTTTCCTTGCCATCCTGTTCGCGATTCTGGCGATTATGGGTTACATCTGGATCCGGTTTGAATGGCAATACGGTATTGGCTCTCTGCTGGCCCTGATCCATGACGTTGTCGGTATTCTGGGGTTGTTCTCACTGACACAGATGCATTTCGACCTCTCGACGCTGGCGGCGATCCTGCTGGTTGCGGGTTATTCGATTAACGAAACGGTGATTATTTTCGACCGTATTCGTGAGAATATGCGGAAATTCAAGAAAACCCGTATGCCCGATATTATCAACCTGTCAATTAACCAGACGCTGCCGCGTACGGTAATGACATCTGGCTCGACCATTCTGGCCATTTTTGCCCTGTGGATGTTCGGTGGCGAAGTCATCCGCAGCTTTACATCGGCGCTGTTCGTCGGGATTTTGATCGGAACGCACTCGTCCTATTTCGTGTCGTCACAGGCGCTGTTCTATTTAAAGCTGCGCCCTGATACGGCAACGGCGGACAACGAGGGCGAACCGGCGCAGGCGTGATCCATGGACGTTACGCCCCTCGTCAGGTCCGGACAGCAAATCATCCAGAGCTATGCTGGGGGCGGTTTTCGCGTCAGCGGTCAGGCCTACCCCGGCGCTGTCATCGTTACGCCCGATGCCACGCAGTCATGGCCTGTTTCTACGTTCTCTGGTCTTCAGGAACTGGATTTTTCCCTGATCTATGACGTACCGTCACCGCCTGATGTCGTCCTTCTCGGAACGGGGAAGTCACAACAGTTCATGTCGCCGGATATGCGTCAGGCTTTGCGTGCAAAGGGGCTGGTGATTGAGGTCATGGATACCGGTGCCGCTTGCCGGACATATAATGTATTGATGGCCGAGGGTCGCCGTGTTGCTGCGGCCTTGCTTCCCGTTTAGGCAATCACGAGGCTTTGCGGCTTTGTGATCGGCAATGTCTTTAGTGGAGGCTGCTTTATGCCGTGCCCGTGGATGCGCAGCACATCGCCGTCAAACTCCAGAAGGCTGAATGCACCGCATCCCTGACCGCTTTTATCGACATCTTCGACCAGCGACTGGTGTACCAGATAATGCATGCCATTACTTTCCTGATGAAAGTTACAATGCCGGTGCCCGCTGTGGCAGGATATGACCTTCCCCGATGATTCAATGATGCCCTGAATTCTTTCTTCATTCACGAAGTTATTGGGGTAGTACACATCGCCTGAGGATTTTTGTTTCCATTTTTTTGACGCTTCCGGACCGTTCGGCGGGATGTGCGTAAAC
>JAMHVA010000102.1:0-3131 GCA_035904625.1 Alphaproteobacteria bacterium
AGGGATTCCAGACTCGATATTCCTGATCCGCTGTTCATCACTTAAATGGCGGCAGGTGCCGGGATAGAGATAGCCTTCAGGCCCGTGCGGGGCGTAGCCCGAGCGGCTGATTTCATCCTGAATGTCCTTGCGGGTGCAAAAACAGGGATACATCAGGCCCAGATTGTGCAGCTTGCCGAGGGCGGATTTGAAATCATCCATATAATCGGATTGGCGGCGAACGGGCTGCGGCCATGTCAGGCCCAGCCATGACAGGTCTTCATAAATGCCCTGTTCGAAGACAGGCGTGCAACGGGCCGGGTCGATATCTTCGATCCGCAGCAGGAATTCGCCATCATCTTCAATGGCCTTGTTATGGGCAAAGACAGCCGAATGGGCATGACCTAAGTGCAGCCGCCCGGTCGGGGACGGCGCAAAACGGGTTCTGGTCATCTTTTTATCGGCTTGTGCCATACAGGGGCTTGATCTGGACTGTGTTTTCCCGGAACTTATACAGACTTGTACTATATAGAGTTCATGCCTTGAAAATCCAGATTCAAACATTCCTGTCCCGGATTCTGTTCCCGTGGGGGCAGGCCCTCCGCGAAACGCTGACCAGCCGTTTTTTTATGACTTATGCCGTGGTGGTGATGCTGTTCGGCATTTTGATCCGGGGGCTGTCCCATATTTACGGGTCCGGGTTCATGATGACCGAGGCCCTGTATACCCAGCCGGTGATCGTCAGCGTGGTTGTGTCGGTGATTTGCTTCCTTGTCGTGCGGTTTTTGCAGATTGTGATTGTCATCCACCCGCCGCGCCCGATTGGTTATATCTACAGGGATTTTCGCGATAACTGGTTTGCGCCGCGCCGTATCGTGCAGGGCTTTCTGGTGATGGCGCTGATACCGATTTTCTTTTCTTTCTTCACCTCGGCAAAAAACATGATCCCGGCGATCCAGCCATTTGCATGGGACCCGGTGTTTGCCGAGATGGACCGTATGATCCATTTTGGCAGGCAGCCATGGCAGTGGCTGCACCCGTTACTGGGGACGGCCGCCGTGACGGCGACGGTCAGTTTCTTATATAAGTCGTGGTTTTTCAGTAAGTATATGGTGATTTTCTGGCAGGCGTTCACGCTGCGCTATCCCAATCTGCGCGCCCAGTTTTTCATTACGATGTGCCTGTCATGGATATTGAACGGTTTTATTCTGGCAACGCTGTTCTCGGCGGCGGGGCCGTGCTTCTACGCTTATTTCTATCCTGACCTGCCCAATCCGTATGCGGATTTGATGACGTATATACGGGAAAGCGACAAGGTTATTCATGTCTATGACCTGTTTGCGATGGATTATCTGATGCAGGCTTATCATGAGAAAAAATCAGCATTTTTCTCTGGTATATCGGCATTGCCGAGCATGCATGTGTCGGTTGCGTTCCTGAATGTGCTGCTGGGGTTCCGGATCAACCGTGTTTTGGGCTGTTTCTTTACTGTTTATCTTCTTGTGATCATGGTGGGGTCGGTCCATATCGGCTGGCATTATGCGGTGGACGGTTATGTGGCGATTGCCACCACACTGATCCTGTGGAAGATTGTCGGATGCTTTTTTCCCCAAGATGAAATGGAAACAAAATGAGTGAACTGCGTGTCTATACCCATGGTCCGGCTTCGGGTGAAAAGCCCAAAAGCCTTGTGATTTTTCTACATGGTCTGGGTGCCAACGGGCAAGATTTGCTGGGGCTGGCGTATGAATACAAGCGCGATCTGCCGGATACTGTTTTTGTATCGCCGGATGCACCGTTTCATTGCGACATGGCCCCGATGGGGTATCAGTGGTTCAGTTTGCAGGAATGGACGCCGGAAGCCATTCTGGCCGGGGTGCGGAATGTTGCGCCGCTGCTGACCGATTTTATTGAATCGCAACGGCAGAAATATGATGTGCCGTATGGGAAGGTCGCGCTGGTCGGCTTTTCCCAGGGCACGATGATGAGTTTGTATGCGGCGCCCCGCCTGCCCGAAGCCATCGCCGGGGTGGTGGGTTATTCCGGTGCGCTGATCGATGATCCGGATAGCGATCTGTCGGCGTTGAAAAAGCCGCCTGTTATGCTGATCCACGGGATGGCGGATATGGTGGTGCCGGTGGCGGCGTATTATCACGCCAAGGATAAGCTGACATCTGCCGGGTTTGCGGTGGAAGGGGGCACCACGCCGATGCTGCCCCATTCGATCGATATGCGCGGCATACAGGATGCGCGGAATTTCCTGAAGCGGGTTCTGGCCTGATCTACAGATCAGGGGCCGGTTCCGACGATCCCGACCCATCCGTTCCCGTCGCAATATTGAAGAATATTGGATGCCGAGTTATAGGCGATAGCACCTGCTTTTCCAGGGGGGGAGCCGCAATAAGCGGAAACGCTGTCCTGATGATAGCTTGCATAATCAAGGTTCCCCACTTCGTTTTCGCCTGAAGTTCCCCAACACCCGATAGCTCCGCTGGTCGATAATGCACAACTAAGCCTGTAAGGAAACGATACAGATGTCCACTGTCCTCCGCCTGAGAGCGCTGTTGGTATGTTCCTATCTGTTGTTGTGCCATCACCAACTTGCCCAAACTGATTCCATCCCCAGCACCAGAGGCTTTTGTCATTTTTTATGGCGCATGTTTGAGATGTCCACAAATTTTCATCGAAAGTTGTTCCAACCTCTATCCACTGCCCGCCACCGCTGATTGTTGTGGGTATGTTCCTATCTGTATTGGACGCGTCCCCCAATTGACCTCGATCATTGTAACCCCAGCACCACAAAGTGTTATCAGACTTCACCGCACAAGCGTAATCATTTCCTACAGAAACCTTCTTCCAATTTCCGCCACCACTGACCTGAACCGGCGTATTCGGACTGTCTGTGTAAGAGCTATCGCCAAGCTGCCCAACATAGTTATCGCCCCAGCACCAAAGCGTATTGTCAGACTTGATCGCGCAACTGCTGCTTGTCCCCGTATTTACTTGTAGCCATGATCCCCCACCATTAACGGATGCAAGGGATGACCAGCTATTCCCGCACCACAGGCTGCCATCTTGCTTGATGCCACAGATAGAGTAGTAACCAATATCAATATCTTGCCATAGGTCTGCTCCTACCTGAGCAGGCGCAT
>JAMHVA010000103.1:0-8952 GCA_035904625.1 Alphaproteobacteria bacterium
GCAACAATTCTGGCAAGGGTTAGCCGCCGGATTTGCACCCGGCGGTGCCTACGCACGCTGGGGCGGCGGTGAACCAAACAATTCCGGCAATGAAGATTTTGTCCATATGCGCGCCGATGGTTTCTGGAACGACCAGCCGGGCGGCACCGCATATAATTACATCATCGAATGGGATTCGAGCCTGTTTGTTTCAACGGTTGATGAAGATCTGGCCGCCCGTGCCGTGGAATACGCCGATCAATATATCGAATTCATGGACCAGATCGATCTGATCGCGCAGGATTCGCATTTTCGCGGGCTGGGCATGTTGCGCGGCGATAGCATCAGAACCGATTTCAATCCGGAGCGTACAAGTTATCTCACCACCGAGGGGATTATCGCCACATCCCATGGGCTGGGGCTGGCCGACCGCGATTTCCTGCGCCTGAGTACGCTGACACTGGCGCAGGAACAAATTCAGGAAGCGCGACTGACCCTGCGCACATACGCCGCCAGCCTGGCGGTTGATTTCAGCATCATTTCCCTTCGTCTCGATTTCACGCAACGGACGATCAACGTTCATAACGAAGGGGCGATGGAGCTGGTCACGGCTGATGAGAAAGAGGCTGGCGCGGAATTGCTGGCACTACAAGTCCGCCAGCAATTGCAGATGGAAGCGCTGCGCCTGTCCACCCAGCCTTATATCCTGAGGCTGTTCTCGTAAGAGAACCCCAGGAGCGCAGATATAAAAACCAATCGATTATTGGCCAGCCTGAATCTGATAGGATTCGATCTTATAGTTGTAGGACGGCAATGAACCGACATGAGTTCTATACTTCCTTACAGGGTCTTTTATGCCCTTAATTGCCAATTTAATGAGGAGAGAATTCATTTTCTTTCTATTCAGTCCCGCCTCTGGCTCAGAGTAGGTAAGATAAAAAGGAATGATTATCTCTGAATAAACAGAGTCCCCTTCGTATTTTTCCTGAACAACCCTTATAAGATCAGCTTTTTGGGCGATTCCAAAAACGAAGTACTCGCTGGATAAGACTGCCTGTTCAATGCGTGCCTTCTTCAAAGCCGCCTGAAATTGATTCCATCCCTGTTCAGAAAAATAAGATTCCTTCATGCGAAGAAAGTGAGGGCTTTGCTCATTATAGCTATATGTGAAAATATCCTCTAATGCGACTATAGCCCATTGTGAAGGAGTACCATCTCGCTGAGGACTCGTATCCTCAGCTGCAACAGCAGGAACCGTAAGCAAAAGGATCATTAGCATTAGAAAAATGCGCATCATCAAGTCCTCTAATAAACCCGTGCCTTTGGCGGCACGGCTTCGACTTCGTTGGTCAGCGTCGTCAGGGTGACCGGGCGGTAGCCGATGGTGGTTTTACCATTCTTATCCACCCATGTGACGGTGTGTTTCAGCCAGTTGACATCATCACGATCCTTGAAATCTTCGCGGGCATGGGCGCCACGCGATTCCTGACGATTGACGCCCGAATACAATGTGGCAACTGCCTGGCCCATCAGATTATCAAGCTCCAGCGTTTCCACTAGATCGGTATTGAAGATCATCGAACGGTCATTGATGCCGATATCGGACATTTGCGCATGGCATTGACTGATCAGTTCGCAACCTTGTTGCAGCGTTTCACCGGTACGGAATACCGCCGCGTGGTTTTGCATGACTTTCTGCATATCGAGGCGCAATTTCGCCGTCGGCGTGCCGCCCCGGGCGTTGCGGAAATGGTCAAAACGATCCAGCGGTTTATTGGCAATGTCATTCGCCACCGGCTTGTGCGGCTGGCCCGGTGTGACGGTTTCAGCGGCACGAATGGCGGCGGCGCGGCCAAACACGACGAGATCAAGCAGCGAGTTGGAACCCAGACGGTTGGCCCCGTGCACGGACACGCATGCGGCTTCGCCAATCGCCATCAGGCCCGGCACCACGCGGCTGGGGTCTGCGGCGGTCGGGCAGACGACTTCGGTTTTCACGTTGGTCGGAATGCCGCCCATGTTGTAATGCACGGTCGGCAATACCGGGATCGGTTCCTTGGTCACATCGACACCGGCAAAAATACGGGCGGATTCAGCGATACCCGGCAGGCGGGAATGGATGATATCGGCATCGAGATGTTCGAGGTGCAGGTGAATATGGTCTTTATGTTCACCGACGCCGCGACCTTCGCGAATTTCGACGGTCATCGAGCGCGATACCACATCGCGCGAGGCGAGGTCTTTGGCGCTCGGCGCATATCGTTCCATGAAGCGTTCGCCTTCGGAATTGGTCAGATAACCGCCCTCGCCGCGCACGCCTTCGGTAATCAGGCAGCCCGCACCGTAAATGCCGGTCGGGTGGAACTGCACGAATTCCATGTCCTGCAGCGGCAGACCCGCGCGCAGCACCATGCCACCGCCATCACCCGTACAGGTGTGGGCGGAGGTGCAGGAGAAGAAGGCGCGGCCATAACCGCCCGTCGCCAGAATGGTCTGGTGCGCGCGGAAACGGTGCAGCGTGCCATCCAGCAGGTTCCACGCCATGACGCCGAGGCATTCGCCTTCATCGCTCATGATCAGGTCGAGGGCGAAATATTCGATGAAGAATTCGGCCTTATGTTTCAGCGCCTGCTGATACAACGTATGCAGCATCGCATGGCCCGTGCGGTCGGCAGCGGCGCAGGTGCGTTGCGCCGTGCCCTTGCCGTAATGCGTGGTCATGCCGCCGAAGGCACGCTGGTAGATTTTACCTTCCGCCGTGCGGCTGAACGGCACGCCGTAATGTTCCAATTCGATGACGGCGGGAATGGCTTCCTTGCACATATACTCGATGGCATCCTGATCGCCCAGCCAGTCCGACCCCTTGATGGTGTCGTAAAAATGGAAGCGCCAGTCGTCTTCGCCCATATTACCGAGCGCCGCGGAGATGCCGCCCTGCGCCGCAACCGTATGGGAACGTGTCGGGAATACCTTGGAGATCAGCGCGGTTTTCAGGCCCTTTTCCGCGCAGCCGAAACCGGCGCGCAGACCCGCGCCACCGGCGCCGACCACGATAACGTCATAGTAATGATCTGTAACTTGATAGCTTGTCATTTGTACTAACCGCCGAAAGACACTTTAAGAACTGAAAAAATCGCCGCTACGCCCAGCGCCGCAAACCCGAGACGGATCCCGATCAGGCTGAGCATTTTAGAAAACTCGCAATGCACATAGTCCTCGATCACGACCTGCAAACCCAGTACCGCGTGATAAAACATCGACAGCACCGCAAGAATCATCAGGATCGCATTCACAGGCTGCGCCAGCCACAACGATACATCCTGATAAGACGCGCCGGGCAGATGCACGACCGACCAGACCAGCCACAGCATCAGCGGAATGTTCGCCACCGCTGTGATGCGCTGGTGCATCCAGTGGCCTGACCCATGATGGGCGGAACCCGCGCCGCGGGCCTTGGCCAGGGGGGAAAGAATGTGATCGGAAGATTTCGTTGTCATTTCTTTATAATCCTATTACTGCCACGGGCATCCGACAAACCAGACGATCAGCGTCATGATGGTCGTAAATGCGATCAGGAGGTATGCGCTACGATGCGCGACAGGAATGCTATACCCCTTGCCGACATCCCAGAAGAAATGGCGAATGCCGTTCCCCATGTGTAGGAAGATCGCCACCGTCCAACCCAGCAGCAGCAGCGAACCCAGCGGACTGGTGATGAATTGATGGAAACAGTCATAGGCCTGCGGCCCCGTCGCCAGCGCCAGCAGCATCCACACGACCAGTCCCGTCCCCACCGCCATGGCGATTCCCGCCGCACGGTGCAGGATGGACACCAGCATGGTGATTTCCCAGCGATAAATCTGGATATGGGGGGATAGGGGTTTTTCAGAAGCCATGGTACGCCTGCTTTGTTATGACTGCCCCTATCATAATGCGATCTGCGGCGAATGCAATTCAGGAAAGTTGATTAAAAACAGTTAGTTAGAGTTATAACGATGGGCCCGCCCGCGCCCCCTTAAAGTTTATTGACATAATTCTGGATTCGGATTTATATTCAAATGCATAAATTGAGGAGAAGCCAATGCTTACAGTTCACATCGTTCAAACCTATGACAATGTACGCGACACTTTGGCAGAGGTTTTCAAAATAGGCGGTTTCGATGTGAAAACTCACGATGTAACCGATCTCGCGGGCATTCAAACGGCATTCGCCCAGCAAAAAGGGCCGATTGCTGTCGTCACAAGCCAGTTTGACTCGCGCTCGTCCTTCCCCGGTAATCCGAGAGTGGGAAACCAAGTCGCGATGGCGGCGAAGATGACAGATGTGCCTACATTAACGCTCGTCTACTCTTCTGTAGCACCCATGTATGATGATCATCTCAACGACACGGATAAAGACAAGGTGGTTCTGGTCGACAAATCTTCCATGAATGTTGATGCGCCCGCATTGCTGAGGCAGGTCGCCGCCTTTTTCACGAAAAATAAACCGCAATAGCGACTAAACAGCCGGTTTGAAATTCATCGCCACGCCATTGATGCAATAACGCAAACCTGTCGGTTTCGGCCCATCGGGAAATATATGCCCCAGATGACCGCCGCAATTACTGCAATGAACTTCCGTGCGGGCATAGCCAATCTTATAATCGACATCTTCGCCCACGGCCTGCTTCGTCACAGGCTGCCAGAATGACGGCCAGCCGGTGCCGCTTTCGAACTTATGCTCGGATGAAAACAACGCCTGATCGCAGCCCGCGCAGTGGAAAGCGCCTTCACGATGTTCTTCATAGAGCGGAGAACTAAACGCCCTCTCGGTCCCGGCCTTACGCAGAACATGGTACTGCATTTTATCCAGTTTCTTCTCCCACTCGGCCTGCGTGAGCTTATAGGGGAACGCATTACGGTCCAGTTCCTGTTCCTTTTTCGTGAAAAAACCCATCGCGCCCGCTCCTTTCGAAAAAAGCAAAGCCATTGAAAATAAAGAGATCTTTATAAAGCCGCGGCGACTAATCATGATTATAATCTAGAGCGCGGGCTGGCCGCTGCAAGGGTTATGACGTTGCCGGTTCAGGGTCGCGCTGCGGCGGATAAGGTTTGCGCATCCAATTCGCAGGCAGGCGTTCGGGCTCAGCCTCCATTTTCAGGAACGATGCGAGGTAATGCAGTGTCACATAAGGGTTAAAGGCTTCCTGCACGCACAGGGGGCCTGCGTAAGTCGTGCCGCTCGATTTCAGGCGGCGGATATTTTTCATGTAATCTGTCGCAAGAATGGCATAGAAAAAATCATAGACAAACGACGTTGTCAGCAGTGCCGTTGTATGCAGGTTTCTGGCCGTATGCACAGGTATATCGTAACGGTCGTCCGACAAACGCACGACGTGGTTTAAATCATAACTATCGAGATGGGCGCGCATGGCTTCGATGCGCAGGCGGAATGAATCCGTGTCCGGCATACGCATTTTCAGGGCCTGGCCTTCCTCGATCATCAGACGGTGTTCACCGTCATTCAAGACGCGCTCCAACTGATCGACCATGATACGGGCTTCACGATGGAGATTGAGCATCGTTCCGTACAGCGTGCCGCTGATACGAAATCGCATATTGTCGCAATCAGGCACAGCCACGCCGTCCCTGTTATTGGCGACCCTCAAAAAAATTTTTCGAACATCTTCGAGCATTTTACAATCCCTGTTCGTCGTTCTCTTCTATGGAGAATTCTTTAACAAGGAGAAAAGCTACGCCCGCAATCCGCTGGTTGCAAGAGGGTTTTCTTTATTTCCCTAAATCAGACTTTTCTTTTTCAGAAGTTCGGCGATCTGCACCGCATTGAGCGCCGCCCCCTTGCGCAGGTTATCGGCCACGCACCAGAAATTCAGGCCGTTATCGACCGTGGCATCATCGCGCACGCGGCTGACATACACATCGTCTTCGCCCTGAATTTCGGTTGGTGTCACGTAGCCCAGATCGCTTTCAACATCGATCAGCGTGATACCCTTAGCCTTGGTGAACAGTTTTTTGGCCTGCTCCGCGCTGATTTCATCTTCAAACTCGACATTGACCATCATGGCGTGACCGATGAAAACCGGCACGCGCACGCAGCTGGCGCAAACCTTGATCTTGGGATCAAGGATTTTCTTGGTTTCCACCATCATCTTCCACTCTTCCTTGGTCATATTGTCGTCAAGGAAGACATCGATTTGCGGAATCACATTAAATGCGATCTGCTTGCTGAATTTCTCTGGTGCCATCTGGCTGTTGACGAAAATGGATTTGGTCTGGTTGAACAATTCATCCATCGCATCCTTACCGGCGCCGGATACGGATTGATAGGTCGATACGACCACGCGCTTTACCTTGGCCGCATCATGCAGCGGCTTCAGCGCGACGACCATCTGGATGGTGGAACAATTCGGATTGGCGATGATGTTCTTTTTCTTGAAATCGACAATCGCATCCGGGTTCACTTCCGGCACGATCAGCGGCACGTCAGGATCCATGCGGAAATGGCTGGTGTTATCAATGACGACAGCGCCAGCCTTCGCCGCCTTCGGCGCGAATTCAGCCGAAACCTTGGCCCCCGGCGACGACAGGACGATATCGACACCCTTGAAATCATAAGTCGCGAGATCCTGAATTTTCAGATCGTTGTCGCCGAAGGAGACTTCCAGCCCCTTGGAACGGGCCGATGCCAGCGCCACAACATCGCTGACCGGGAATTTACGTTCATCCAGCGTCTGGAGCATTTCGCGCCCGACATTTCCCGTAGCACCGACAACCGCAACTTTATACGCCATTTTACACCTCTTAATGTCCCCCTGTTTTATGGTAGTATGGCCCCCATGTCAAAGGCTCCCGTCCTCAGAAAAAAGAAACCAGAAAACTATCTGAAAGCTTCCTATGAAAAAGCTCCCATAGGCGTTTGCATTATCAAACGCGACCGTAAACTGATGTCTGTTCTATACAGTAACAAGGCATTTCAGACCCTGCTCGGAAAAACAGCCAAGAGACTGATCGGCAAGTCACTCCCTGATGTATGGCCTGGTAAGGATGCTATAAAACTGGCAAAAAAATTGAGCGGCACGACAACGCCACGCGATTTCACAGTCATCATCGAGCGCAAGGGCGCGGATCGTTGGGCCCGGATTTCGATCACTGAAGGAAAGTTCGACGCTCAGAAGTGCTACATCCTGTGGGCCAGCGATATTTCCGCCAGCAAGGAAGCCGAGGAAAAGCTGATCCAGCAGGTGCAGGAGGCCGATGCCGCCGCCGAAATGAAAGCCAATTTCCTGGCGACGATGAGCCATGAAATCCGCACGCCGATGCAGGCGGTTTATGGCCTGCTGGAGTTGATCGGCGAGGAAAAGCCGGAACAAAAAATCCGCAGCATGGTCGATATCGCCAAGACTTCAGCCAGCGGTCTGCTCGAAATTCTCGACGATATTCTCGATATGGCCAAGATCGACGCCAACAAGATGGAACTCGACGAATTCGAGGTTCCCGTGCGCACGCTGGTACGCGGCACCATGGAGGCCCTGGCCGTCAAGGTGCAGGGCAAGAATGTCGCGCTGGTGGATGATATCGCGCAGGACGTGCCATTCGTCGTCATGGGCGACCCCAAGCGCCTGCGCCAGATCATCATGAACCTGACCGGCAATGCCCTGAAATTCACCGACAGCGGCAATGTCACCATTCGCGTGACGCGGGCCGGTAAAGCCCGAAAAGGTTCTCACAAGCTGACCCTGCGTTTCGAGATCACCGATACCGGCATCGGCATGAGCGAAGACGTGTGCCAGCGCCTGTTCCAGCCCTTCTCGCAGGCAGACAATTCAACATCCCGTAAGTATGGCGGCACCGGCCTCGGGCTTTCGATCTGCCGCCGCCTGATCGACCTGATGGGCGGGCGCATCGGCGTCACCAGCCACATCGGCCAGGGCTCAACATTCTGGTTCGAGATTCCGACGGAAGAGGTCGATACCAGCATTGTTTCAACCAATCTGCCCTCGCTTGACGGTCTTTCGGTGCTGTCCGTTGAAGATCACCCGCAAGGTGCCAAGGAAATCGCCCGCGCGCTGATGTCGATGGGCGCGAAGGTCGAAAGCTGCCCGACCTATCAGGAGGGGCTGGAACTGATTACGCGCCGCCCGTTCGACGTGGCGGTGATCGATCAGGGCCTGCCGGACGGGCTGGGCCTTGATCTGATCCGCGAAGCCATGGATATTCGCCCGTATATGGGCATGATCATGTATACGGTGCGTGACGATATCGGGATGCAGCATACACTGCAAAGTCTGGGCGTCACTTATCTGGCAAAACCGGCGTCACGCGTGGGGCTGGGCACGGCCGTCAAGGATGCCGCGATGAAAACAGCGCGTGTCGCCATCGACGGCCCCACCAGATTGCTGATTGCCGAAGACACCGCCAGCGTGCGTGAAGTGTTGCAACGTCAACTGGAACGACTGGGCGTAGAGGCTGATTTCGTCACCGATGGCCGTCAGGCCCTTGAAGCCTATTACACGGGCCAGTACGGCATTATCATCACCGACCTGCATATGCCGGAGATCGATGGATATGATCTTGTCGCAGCCGTTCGCAACAAGGAGTCCGCGCACGGCGAAACAACGACCCATCTGCCTGTGATTGTCCTGACCGCCGATGTGCAGATGTCGCAACGTCAGGTTTACTTAAGCCACGGATTTGATGAATGCCTGCTGAAACCGGTCTCGCTGGGGCAATTCCGCCGTTTGCTGGTGCGTTGGGGATTGCTGGAATACAACGAAGAAGACGGAGAAGACAGGAGCACGGCCACGCCATCGCGACAGGCCGCAGCCTTGCCGCCTGCCGTGGACAAGAACTGTATCCGCCAGCAAATGGGCGCGCTGGATCAGAGCGTCGTCGATATGATGGGCCTGTTCATCGATATGACCGTCCCGCAGATTGAAGAGTTAAGGGACGCCCAGACGAACAACGATTTCTATC
>JAMHVA010000104.1:0-5927 GCA_035904625.1 Alphaproteobacteria bacterium
ATAACGGCCATCTTCGGTTTCCTCGAACGACGTGATCTTGCCCGCGCACCCGACAGGAAACAACGGCGCGCGGTCCCCGGTCAGCCCTTGCTGGAAATCGCGCGGCTGAATCATGCCGATCAGGCGGTCGCTTTTCAGGGCATCTTCAACCATCGCCAGATAACGCGGTTCAAAAATATTCAGCGGCAGCTGTCCGCGCGGCAACAAAAGCACGCCCGTCAGCGGAAAGACGGGAAGGGTTTTTGGCAGTGCAACAGATTGCATATTATGTGCGGACGCGAGGGTCATGGGAGATATATAGTTTCATAAGATCAGGAGAACAGCACAGACGACAATTTTCTGCGGCCCGCGAGGGTCAGCGGGTCGGACGGGCCCAGCGCCTCGAAGAATTCCAGCAGTTTTTTACGGGCCTTATCCTCTTCCCAGCTGCGATTCCGGCGGATGATCTGGACCAGTTCATCCATGGCCTGCTCCTTCTCGCCACCGGCAAACAAGGCGACGGCCAGATCATAGCGGGCCTGATGATCATCAGGATTTTGCGCCAGTGCCTTGGCGAATTTTTCCTGCGCCTTGCGGTCCGGTTTGTTGCGCGCAAGGTCAAGGGCTGTCCGTGCCGCCGTAAACTGGGCGTCCTTGGCTATCGCTTCCGGGGCATGTTCGATCATCTGCCCGGCTTCATCCAGCAGATCCATCGCGATCATGGTCCGCACGATCCCGACATAAGCCTGCACGTTGTTTTCATCCTGATCGATCACTTGCGCATATATCGCCTGCGCTGTCTGCGGGTCGTTCTGGGCCAGTGCCTCTGCCGCCGCCTTCAGCGCGGCCGGAATATCGATGGCATCGGGTTTTTCACCCGCCGCCATTTTCGAAAGCTGGCCGATGATCGCCTTGATCTCGCTGACCGGGCGGACCCCGGTAAAAGCCGTCACAGGCTGGCCCTTGAAGAACGCGTAAACCGTCGGCACGGATTGAATGCGCAGGGCCTGCGCCAGTTCCTGATTGTCATCGATATTGACTTTGGCGAGGCGCACCTTGCCGCCCGCCTCCTTCACCGCCGCTTCCAGCATCGGCATCAGCTGCTTGCACGGGCCGCACCACGGCGCCCAGAAATCAACGAGGATCGGTGTTTCCATCGATGCCATGATGACGGCTTGCTCGAAGCCTTCGGTGTTCACATCAAAGATCACGCTGTTCGCAGCAGCATCTTCCTGCGGCTTATTTGTGCTTGTCGTCTTGCCACCCAAACCCAGAATCATGTTGTCTCGCTTTCATCCGCCTTCGCATCAGGGGCGGCAGGGGTTAAATCCAGTATCCACGGCGCGTGCCCGGTCTGTTCGATAAAACGGACCAGATCGGCGGGTGCTAACCCGATGGTCATATGGTTTTCCATCGGGTGGTAATTGACGATATCGTGCGCCATCATGGACTGGTCAAGGACGATTGTCACATCATTCCCCTTGTCGTTCGTGATCGAAAACGGACACACCGAGCCGGGACGCACGCCCAGATAGGTCCAGAGCCGGTCGGGCGAGCCGAAGGACAGACGCCCGCAATCCAGCAGGGTTGAGAGTTTTTTCAGATCGATCATCGTTTCATTCTGCGCCACCACCAGAAACATCCGGTCTTTCTTGTCGCGCACGAACAGGTTGCGGCAATGCGCGCCCGGCATATCGCGCTCGATTTCCAGACTTTCCTCGACCGTAAAGACCGGCTGGTGGTGATACAGGCGATAAGAAATACCCAGCGCCGTCAGCTGCGCCAGAAGCGCCGTCGCCGTGGTGGGGAGGGATTGATCCCCCGTTTTTATCTGATCGGCCCCGACAGCCAGCCCGGTATTCATGCCCTTGAATTCATTCCTTAAATTCCTGAAGAGGCGACAAATTAGCGGTTTTTTGCCCCTTTTGCGCGAAAAAAGTAAAGGCCCGGCCGGAAAAATCAACCATTTGGTAAGACCTACTATGGTAAAAATATGTCAAGTGTGTGAGGAGCGTTCTAAGTTTATGGCATTAGAGAAAACTGAGATTAATGATTTGGCTGGATATCTGGCCAGTCGCGGGGGTGTTGATACCACGGCCAAGGCAGCGATGTCCGGGATGCCGATGCCCGGTCAGTCAGCGTCGTTGCTGGCGCAGCGGGTCGAACAAGACGGCGGAACCCTGCCGACGATCAAGCAGGACATTGGTTCACTGGTCAAAGGGCCGCAACAAACCGCGGAATTCAAGTTGGGTTAGATGCATATGAATATCGAGTTGAACAGACTGGGCGATGGCGGACTGGTGGTTTTTGCAGACTCACCATTCCCGCACGATATACGCCGGATCGAATATTACCGCGATCAGCGGCTGATGATGCTGGTGTATGACGACCCCGAGCATGAGGGCGACCTGATGCATTATGAACTGCCGGATGTCGCCCATGAAGCCGTGGAAGCCAGCCCGAGCATCATGATTATCGACCACGGCCCGGGCCGCAAGCTTTATGGCTATGACGTACCGCTGGTGCATGTCGGCGACCCGATTGCCGCCTGATTTTCCCCTTCCCGCCTGTTTTTTAAACCCCTTTATTTTTAGCTTGCTTTTATCCGTCGAATTCTTATATTCGCGCTCTGTCCAGACTTTGGGCCAAACTTTTGGAATGCGGGTGTAGCTCAGGGGTAGAGCATAACCTTGCCAAGGTTAGGGTCGCGCGTTCGAATCGCGTCACCCGCTCCAATTTAAGGTTCTAGGACAAGCACTTACAAGAGGCTCAACTCACCCGGTTGAGCCTTTTGCTTTTGGTGTCGCCACTATGTCGCCACGCTCAATTCTTTTTCAGCATACTTTCATCGTTCGGTAATCGACTTTTTACTAGAAAAAGCACAGGCGGGGGTATGAGGGGGTGGGGGGCCGCTTCTATGATTTAGCGCGAAATCTCGCCTTAGCCCTTTTTTCTGCGAAAATTTCTGAAAATTTCTTGGTTATTTTCTTTTCGTATCAAACAAATCGCGCACATCAACTTCAAGGGCCGTAGCAGCAGCCTGTATTCTAGGCAGCTTCTCAAGTATCATAAGTGCAGCCGTAGAAAGTGGCCGGATTGAATAGCCTGTCTTGCTATCGGTTAAACGCAAGCAGCGACCCTGAAAATCGACTTCTGACCATTCAAGGGCCTCGATCTCCGAAGGACGTGCACCTGTGAGCATTATGAGCCTGAGAATAGCAATGCCATCTTTATTGGCCCCTTCTGCCTCCAGATCATCTAGAGCGCACCCTATGGCCTTTATTTCCTCCGGGCGCAGATAATCATGCCGCTTTCCGGCCATGGGCTTACGCGCTGCGCTTACCGGATTTTCGGAAACAATCCGTTTCTCTTTTGCGTAGCTATAAATTATGGATAAGTCACTTGCTACCTTACGGGCTGCGCCCTCACCCCCGCGCACGATAATCCTGCCGCGCTTCTTCTCTGATTTTTCCTCTTTCTTGGTTTCGCCCTTTATGATGCTTTGAATCAGGTCATTAACATCATCAACAGATACGGCGCTTACGCGCTTGTTACCCAGCAGGGGAATAACATGGTGGCGCAACCTTGCCAACGTATACACACGGGTTCTGTCAGCCATGGGTTTACCTGTCTTGCGTCCGGCTGGCTTTTCCTGCTCCCACTGGTCAATTAGCTCTGTGAGCTTCATTTCCCGTCTTTTGGTTTCCCGATCAAGCAGGGGGTCTTCACCCCGTCTGACAGCAGCAAGGCAGTTCTGGGCCATGTTTCTGGCCTCATCAGGGGTTAATTCGTTAATACGCCCCAAGGCCATGCGCTTCTTGGAAACACCTCTGCCGCCTTCGCCGGGTCGATACTCCACGATATAGGCCGATACGCCTGAAGGCATGACCCGGATGCCAAAGCCTTTAATGTCCGTATCGTAGATCACAAAGGGCTTCTCCCTTGGGATGATCTTCTCAACTGCCTTGCGCGTAATCTTTGTGGTAGCCATGGTTTCTCTCCTCCTGGTGGCGACATATAGCACATATCGCCACTATGTCGCCACGCGAAAGAAAACACTATCCATCACCGGAAAAGCTGATACAGTACAAACTACTGATATTTAATGATTAAATTATTTGACGATTAAAACAGAAAGCAGGGGAAACCTATCACACAATCTTTGCCAAGGTTAGGGTCGCGCGTTCGAATCGCGTCACCCGCTCCAATTTAAGGTTCCAGGACAAGCACTTATAAGAGGCTCGACTCACCCGGTCGGGCCTTTTGCTTTTCCGCCCTTATTGTTTTACATATTTCTATATGTCATACTGTAGTTCTTCGCCTAAAAGCGGGGCGGGGGGTCTGTTCCCGTCATGGGAAAAGGTCTATATTATTCAAATCACAGGGATTTTGCCTTTTATACCAATTGGACAAAAACGTCTTGAATATCGATCTTCTTCTTACACAGGCGGGTGAAGCCGGCCTTGTTTGCGACGCGGCGATTGGCAGCCCCGTGGCCGGGGTCATGTTCGATTCCGACACCGGCGCGATGACCATCGAATTTACCGATATCGACCCGCTGGATCTGAATATTACCGTCGATGACAGCTATATCGAGACGCTGTATTACGCGACATCGATACAGGTAGGGGCCATTGTCGATGGCGAAATTCGCGAAAGCCGTCAGGTTCCCATCCTGCTGCTGAACGATCCGCAGGCCAATTCCGACCGTGCCCGCTTTGCCAAGCCGCGTACATCGGTGATGGCATTCGAGCGTTTCTTAAAAGGCTGCATCAAGGGGCAGCCGATCCACCGCGACAATCTGGGCGATGAAGAACAGGCTGGTTCCGTGATGGGCGGCATGAGTACCGCCGTGCTGAAATTCGCGCCGCATCTGGCGCGCCAGCGCACGATGGAGGCCGCACCGCATCTGGCCCCCAAGGGCCCGGCCCCCCCGGGACTGGGTCTGGGGGGCGGTGGCCGCAGCGGCGGACAGGTTAACCCCATGCGCGGACGCCCGCCGCCCACACATCGCGATGATGATGACGATAAAGGAAAACATTAGAGCAACCGATGGGCGCTCTAGCCGGGAATGTGGTCGGCGAAGCGAATGCCGGTCAGCTGTTCCAGTTTCTTGACCGTATTGGCCAGCATCATACCCTTGGCCTGCACGAAGAATTCACCGGACGGGCCTTTGCGGTCTGCCCCTTCATAACGGAAATAGATGCTGTTGCCATCGCGCGAAACCTTGACGCCCGGAAACTGGTTCGCCGTCGCCTTGGCGGTCTTCAGCAATTCACGATCCGGATCGGCGGGAACGAGGCCGTAATTAAACTGCTTCAGAATCTGATGCACCTGTACGGCTGAAAGCGTCGATGTGGGCTTACCCATTCCTGTGGTTCCTCCCTTTAAGATGGCACCTGCTTTTACTATACCCCTCATGGGGTTAGGGATGCACGTATTTATTCTTGGCCCTTTAACCTTGCTGCCCTGCAATGTGGCGGGCTTGCACGGTGCCCCGGCAGGGCTTATAGATTCTCCATAAACAATAAATATAACGAGGTTCACAAAATGGGATTATTATACGGTCTCCGGAATGTATTTTTGGGCTCGGCCCTTGCGCTGGCATCGATCGCCGGACAAGCGCGGGCGTGTAACGGCACGACGCCGGAAATGCTGGAGGCGGTCAACACGATGAACCGCGGCCAGCTGCAACTATGTCTGGCCCGCGGATCGGATGCGAATGCAGAACAGGGCGAAGCCCTTGTCAGTTCCGCCCTGCGCGGGGAAGCGGAGATGGTTGGCGATCTGCTGCCACGCATGCGCGATATCGCGCCAATTGAAAAAGCCCTGTCGCTGGCTATCCTGCGCGGCCATGAGCATGTGTTCGACCGGATCATGAAAGATACACCCCTGCCCATCGACCTGAACAAGCCGGAAAGCCGCTATCTGAGTTATGCCGCACGGAG
>JAMHVA010000105.1:0-2283 GCA_035904625.1 Alphaproteobacteria bacterium
GTCAGGCTCGGAATGCGCGTGCGCTCAGTGAAGGCGTCAGCGGTCAGCATGCCGCCCGCCTGTGAGGCAAGACCTGCCGCGATGATGACGCTGAGGTAGCGATCTTTATCCGGCAATTTGGTGATCGGCACCGACACCCAGCCAGATAATTGATCAGGTTGCATTTTCAGGTCGTAAACCGGATCGGCCATGCTGTCGATCAGCTTGCCCCCGGCTTCCTCTTCGTATTTCAGCTGCAGTTTGCTTTTCAGTTCCTCGGTCGCGACCGGGTAATTCATCGTCAGATTGGCCGAAACCAGCTTGCGCGCCGGATCATCCGGGTCTTGCATGAATTTCATCGTCGGAAAGGCAACCTTCAGAGGTTTGGCATTAAAACCAATCGTAATCTGACGTTCAGAGTCGTTGAACACAACATTCTCCGGCACGCCCAGCGCATCGAGATCAATTGTCAGGGTATAGGTTTCGCCGGGCTTCCAGAATTCAGACGGGGTGAAGGTCAGCGCGTAATCATTGTTCCAACGCCATTCGCCAGCCATAGGTGATTGGAGGTCGATACCCTTGGTCGCCTTTTTTCCTTCAAGGCCAAGACGGCGGTTGCAGCCGCGGTAATATGAATCGCCGTAATACTCTTTGCAGCGGTCATAGTTGTAGCTGAGATAAATCCACAGCGGCATCTTGCCTTCAATCGTTACGTCCTTGAGATTTGGCACGTCGACGAAAATCGGTTTATCGATCGGCTTCTCGAGGGGGTTGGCATCCTGCGCCAATGCGCTGGAGGTAAAGCTCATCACAGACAGAATGATGGTGCAAAGAATGGCTGTCAGAAAACGTGCAGACATGAAAGTCCCCCTGCGGACGGTAAATCTAATGGTGCTGGCGATGGCCAAGCATAGCGTAAGTGCCCACCCAAAATAAGGGGTGAGCAAGCCTCTCCAGCAAATATATTTTCTTATGAGAAAAGACTGAGTTGCGCCGCCCGGGCGTCACGTTTGAAGAACGCGGTCGACAGCGACGAGGTGCGCGAGCCGTCCAGACCATGCTTCTTTTTCGCGACTGCGAAAATTTGGGCGATCTGGTCGGCGATCACGCCTTCGCCGGTCATGCGCGATCCGAAACTGGCATCGTTCAATTTGCCGCCCCGGACATCGCGAATGCGGTTGAGCACTTTCTGCGCCCGGTCGGGGTAATGGGTTTCCAGCCAGCTTTGAAAGATGGTTTTCACGCCGTAGGGCAGGCGCAGCATGGTGTAATGGGCGCTTTGCGCCCCGGCTGCCGCAACGGCTTTAAGGATATTGGGGATTTCATGGTCGGTCAGGCCGGGCAGAACCGGGCCGATCATGACGCCGACCGGAATTCCGGCTTTTGCCAGTGTCTCAATCGCCCGCAGGCGCAAGGCAGGTTGCGACGCACGGGGCTCCATCGTCCGGGATAACTGGCCGTCCAAAGTCGTGACCGAGATAAAAACCTTGATACACTTGAACTGATGCAACTCCTGAAAAAGGTCGATATCCCGTGTGACCAGCTGGTTTTTGGTGATAATCGCTGCCGGGTTGCGGAAATCGCGGCATACTTCCAGACATTGCCGCGTGATACGCAGTTTCTTCTCTAGAGGCTGGTAACAATCGGTGACACCGCTGAAATTGATGACCTGCGGTTGCCAGGTTGGTGATTGTAGTTTTTCTACGAGCAGGCGCGGAGCATCGTCTTTGGTATAAATCTTGGTTTCAAAATCGATGCCGACCGAATGGCCGAGATACTCATGCGTCGGGCGGGCATAACAGTAAATGCAGCCATGCTCGCAGCCCCGGTACGGATTGAGCGTCGCATCCATATAAAGGTCGGGACTGTCATTGGTTGAGATGATGGTTTTTGAGGTGTCGTGGAATGTCTGCGTTGCCAGTTGCATTTCGCCCGAACAATCGACCTCTTCGGCCAGTCGCATGGCTTCATAGGCATCGGCGTCAACTTCTGTCGCCTGATGTTCAAACCGGCCTGCTGGGTTTTCGGTGGCACCGCGCCCGCGCACGGGTGGCAGGAACGGTTTAGGGAGAGGGGTGGATATGCTCATACACTTATATATATACGAAATATGAAGTCTGTTCTATATTTGTTCTTATTAATTGACAAAATACGCCTTTTATCCTAAAATATTAACCAATTAAATCGTAAATAAAAACCAAAGCCCTCTCGCCTATGTGGTGAATGCGCGAATTTTCGAAAATTTTTTTGGCGGAACGAACTGAACAAACCCTGTTCCCTGATTTTATCTAACTAATTGAAAAA
>JAMHVA010000106.1:0-4599 GCA_035904625.1 Alphaproteobacteria bacterium
ATGCAAAACACGCCCCAGACGCACCGGGCTTTCCGTCAGAACGATATCAGCAGCATCCCCCGGCCCCGCCCATAACACGGCAAACCCGTACGCCGCGCAGACATCGGCAATCACGCGGCGGGTCAGATCATCGGCAACGGCAAGTGTGACAGGTTCATCCATAACGCCGTTATTCTAGGTTATTTTTTGCCGCCCGGCGACCCGTCTGGCAGGCAGAAAACGCATCCCCGCCCCTGTCTTGCCCCCTTATCACCCTATAACCAATTGAAAAATAATAAAAATATCTGGCACAGCTTTTGCGAATCATCCCCTTGAGGTTTGTTTCACATGCTCGACCCGACCACCCATAACCCGATGGACAGCATCGCCCGGGATAACCGGCAGGCGCAGCAACCGCGCTTTCAGATGAAGCGCGACCCGGATGCCCGCACGGCGGGCAGCGTTCCCGTCTGGGAGTATCAGCGCGGTCAGGCAGGCACCGCAGAAGATACAAGTTTCAAATCGGCGCTGGGCTATGCCGATGATGTTGGCGGCCCTTCAGAAACGTCTGAACAGGCATTCGGCTTTGGCGATCTGGTCGATATCGTCAACCCGCTGCATCACATCCCGCTGGTCAGCACATTGTATGAAAACGTCACGGGCGACACGATCCGCCCGACGGGCCGCATTATTGGCGGCGCGCTGTTCGGTGGTTTTGCAGGTGCCGCCGCCGGAATCGCCAATGTGATTGTCGAGGAAGAAACCGGCAAGGACATGGCCGGGAATGTCGTCGCACTGGTCACAGAAGGCACGCTGCCGAGCGCCAAACCGGATACCATGTCACCGGAAGACAATTTGAATTACGCGGCGCGACTGGCCTTTAACGGGGTCGATGCCGAACCGCTGCCGCCGCTGGCATTCGGGATCAACCCCATGAAATCTGCCGCGACGATAGAAAAGCCCTCTTCCGAATATGTTTATGAAGCATCATCAGAAGATGATCGGATGGCCGGAATAAAAACCGTTGCCAGAAAGAGAATTGAGACATTCTCTCCATTGCCTTTAGCACCCCTGTCCGACCCGGCAAGCATCAACCTTGCGACCATCAGCAAAGAGAACCAGCAGCCGATCACACAGCTGAGGATGACGCCGCTGAAATAGCGGCAGAACGATCACCAAACAGCGCTGTGCCGATCCGCACATAGGTGGAACCCAGCGGAATAGCCTTCTCGTAATCGGCGCTCATGCCCATGCTCAGATCACGCAAATCACGCTCGTAAGCAAGTTTCCGCAGGAAAGCGAAATGCAGCGCGGGCGGTTCATCGGCGGGCGGAATGCACATCAGGCCCGTGACCCTGATCCCCTCTTCCCGGCACAAAGTCAGCAACTCATCAAGATCTTTGGGAAGAACACCCGCCTTCTGCGGTTCTTCACCGGTATTCACCTGTATCAGGCAGGGAACGTCACGACCTTGTTTTTTCATTTCCTTGGCCAGCGCCCGGGCGATATCGGCGCGGTCAACCGACTGGATCATATCGAACAGCGCCACCGCATCTTTGGCCTTGTTGGTTTGCAGCGGCCCGATCAGGTGTAATTCGATATCAGAATATTCAGACCGCAACCCTGCCCAATGCTGCTGCGCTTCCTGCACCTTGTTCTCGCCGAACAATCGTTGTCCGGCAGCCAGCGCATTGCGCAGGCTCTCCTCAGGTTGCATCTTGCTGACCGCCATCAGGCGAACGCTGTACGGATCACGTTTATACTCGTGCGCCAGCTTGGCGATCCTGCCCTGCACGATTTTTAAATTTTCAGAAATGTCGTTCATAGAGGAAAGATTTGCACATTTTCTCTATTTCGTCACCCCGGCGCAGACCGGGGCGCATACAATCTAGAGGATAATCATTATGGATTCCGGCCTTCGCCGGAATGACGGAAAAACAGAAAAAGAAGAAGGGGCAGTTGCCTGCCCCTTCCCTTAAATTCACATCCAATCCGAAGATTAGAAGTTAACTTGTGTACCGAGCAGGAAGCTTGTTGCGTCCATATCGTTCGCACCAACTTCGTGATCGATGTAGTGTACGGAACCACGGAAGGTCATGCCCGGGCCGTATGTGTATGTAACACCACCGGAGTAACGATCTGTATCCAGTTCGTCTACACCAACGAAGTCTTCCTCATCACGGGAGTACCAGGAAGCACCCAGTTTCCACGGGCCGGTTGTGTAGTCAGCACCCAGAACCCAGGTGTCTGTCTCTTCTTCCGGATCTGTACCGTTGTCGTTCTCTGTGTAAACAGCGCCAACACCGAAACCACCGAACGTTACGGCACCGCCGACGTTCCATGCTGTCAGGTCGTCTTCACCAACATTGTCCTCTTCGAGGTCAACGCGTGTGTAACCAGCGCCCACTGTCAGGCCGAAGGAGTCAAACTGACCTTCGTAACGAGCAGCCAGATCCCATGCGGCACCGAATTCACCAGCAACATCGTCGGAGTTTACACCGTCGAGGTCACGGGAGTTAGCACCACCCAGATCTTGCGTATCCGGGGTGTAAGAAACGCCAGCCTGGAAGCCGTTGAATACCGGCGACAGGTAGGTGATCTTGTCATGGTTAGCCGAAACATCCTGAGCGTAGTCAAACTGAGTTGTAGCCAGGCCTGTGAAGGCAGCCGGAGCAATACCGTAGTTTACAGCGTCAACATATTGACGGATGCCGTCAACATTGCTGTCAGCCGAAGGAGCGGCGACTTGCAGCAGGTAAGCTGCGCCGTCTTCGCCACCGAAGTTGACACGACCCCAGGAGCCGGAAACATACATGTAGGATTCGTTCACATTGAAGGAATCGTCCATGTCAGCTTCGGATTCAACGTGAACACCAACGGTCAGACCGTTGTCCAGCGTTGTTTCGCCGGTGAAGTGAACTTCTGTGTCACGCAGGATGTCGATGTGACGCTCTTCAGAACCAGCAGCGGTATCTTGGGAAGCGTAGGTTACATAGCCACGGAAGTAGCCGCCGAGCGACAGTTCCAGTGCGCTTTGATCGCCTTGCGCCATCGCCGGAGCAGCGGCAACTGCGCAGAGACCGGCTACAGCAGCCGTGCAAAGCAGTTTTTTCATAATCATTTCTCCAATCACAAAGAAATATTTCTAGTTTGAACAAAGGTTCGGTTGAACCCAGAGAGAATCATGACCCTCGCGGATCAAGACAGGATGATGATTGCCATCATCCGAATTCATTCTCAAGCGGGTTGGTGCGAAAAGGTCACATTTTCTAGGATAGCGTTGCAAAACTGCAACTATATATTATGTTAAAAATTAGAGGCTTGCGCTCAAAGCGCGCAGAAATCCGCCATTTATTATCGGAACACCCTGATTCGAATTATTATTGAAACCATGTGACATTCGGGAGTCGCTATCCCTCTTTTACCGTCATCCCGAGCGAAGCCGAGGGATCTGTTCCGGTCGATACTTGATCAGATCCCTCGGCTTCGCTCGGGATGACAATACTTCCAACCCCGCCCCGCCCTTGAGCCCCCCAAACGGGTATGCTATTTAAGGCGCACATCACTTATATATGTACCGGAGTTCCGATCAGATGATCCGCCCACAAACACTTCAACAAGAAATCCATCACGCCGTCTGCGCCCATTGCGAGAAGGCGTTCTGGCTTTTTGTCCTGCTGATGTCATGCCTGTATCTGTCATCCTGCAGCGCGATACCGGAAGGCGAAGCCAAATACCCGACCGGCGCCAATCGCGGCGGTCTGGACAACCAGAACGCTATTTATGAGAAGCAATCCAGCATTTTCGGCAAGAACGGCCTGTCGATTCTGGGGGGCAAGTCCGATGATAATTCCGGCGACTCCGGCATCGGCGTCAACAGCTTCCTGTGGCGCGCCGCGCTCGATACGATTTCCTTCATGCCGCTCGCCAGCGCCGATCCGTTTGGCGGCACCATCATCACCGACTGGTATTCCCCGGCGGAAACCCCAAACGAACGCTTCAAGCTGAATGTCTTCATTCTGGACAAGCAATTGCGTTCCGACGGCGTATCGGTCAAGGTCTTTCGCCAGAACCTGAAAGGCGGCGGCTGGCGCGATTCAACAGCCACCGATACAACCGCCCGTCAGCTGGAAGAGGCGATCCTGACCCGTGCGCGCCAGATGCGCGTCGATCAGTTGAACCGCGAAGACGACTAAGGTTCTTTGCCTGTCACAAATACAAAAAGCCCCGGCAAGTCCGGGGCTTTTATTTAGGGCAACTCTAGAGCAAAGCTCTATTACGCCGCACGGCGACTAATCGATAACAAGGCCTGCGCCGTCAGTGTCTCATCCGGCACGCCTGTCTTCTTGCAGCTAGCTTCCAGATCGGCGAGCTTCTGGAGCGTGCGGGCAAGGCCGGGCAGGGTCCATATCCGCAATTGCGCCTTGAACATATCTTCCTGCTTCCAGAAGACCGGCGGCTGCAACGATTTCATGACGATCTCGAGAACCTCGCCACGTTCGATCCGCGCCTTGACCACAAGCACACGGCGAAAATGATTTTGCAGAGAACGCAGGATGACGATCAGCGGCACGCCTTCTTGCATCAGCAACTGGACTGCTGTCAGAACTGCCTCAGGCT
>JAMHVA010000107.1:0-2347 GCA_035904625.1 Alphaproteobacteria bacterium
GGCCGACGCCCTCCATGTCCTCCAGCGGCGACGCCTCGCTCGCCCCCATGGGCGTGCATACCCGGGTGCGGTTTGTTGTCCTTGGCGGTACGACCATGGAAATCGATAACCAGAATGTCGCCCTTCTTGGTCGCGCGCGCTTCTGTCACGGCTTCCGTTTCACGGTTGCTGCCAGCGATACGCTCCAGCGCCTCATCGACAGCTTTCTTTTCAACCTTCGCAACCGGCTTTTCCAGTTTCAGCGATTTCAGGTCAACCACTTCGAATTCCGGCAGCAGATCGACGGCCATCGTATAGACCAGATCCTTGCCTTCATCGAATTCTTTCACTTCGATTTTCGGTTGCAGAGCCGGGCGCAGGCCCTTCTCTTCAATGATTTTGGCTGTCGTGTCGTTTACGACTTTCTCAAGAACTTCACCCAGCAGGGCCTTGCCATACTGCTTCTTCACCATGGCGACAGGCACTTTGCCCGGACGGAAACCCGGCTTCTTGATCGTCTTGCTGACTTCCTCGACCTTGGCATCAACTTCCTTGTCGATATCCTGCGCCGTCACTTTGACTTCGTACTGGACGTTCAGGGTTTCTTTTTTGAGTTCTGTAACTTGCATGGTGTTGTTTATCTCTTGCCTTAACTGTTATTTGTGCCGCTCATGGTGCGGATGAAGGGACTTGAACCCCCACGCCTCGCGGCGCCAGAACCTAAATCTGGTGCGTCTACCATTCCGCCACATCCGCCCATACCAAAAAGCTGGGCAACACAGCCCTTCAGAAACCAGAATCACGCGGAAATATCAAGCAAAATCCCGGATATAGTCGCGCTTGCCAGTGATTTTTTGCATGACAACCAGGTTAATTTTAATCCCGCTAGATTATGATTTTTCTAGGACTGAGGTTATTGCTAATTAATATGTATTATGGTAATATGATTGCGAGATTTATTCTGGCTATATCATAAGAGGAAACAAATGCCCGTTACTTCGCAAACCTTAAAAAACATGCTGGCATCAAGCATCTTTGCCGTCGGCACTATAGGTTCCTCATTTGGCCACGCACAAGAACCTGCCATAACCGGTAACACCATAGCGCAATGCGATGGCGGAAACTTAAAGGCCTCGGCCGGTAAACTTCCGACGACTTTTGCCAACAGTTATTGGTCACACTTGGGGTGCGGCAAATTTCAGGAAGCTGAAAAAATTCTTCAGGCAGCGCCCAAAGCGGCAATTGAAAGCGGACTGCCCAATTTTGCTGACCGTCAATCCGAAGCTGGTCAATGCTACTGGGATAGCTTCCCTTACAAGAACGCCCAATATTTTAATGTCGTAGCTGACAGCATGGATCCGAAAAAAAATAAAGTACACCACGGATTTTATTCTTTTGAGCAATCAAAATTTGATGAAGTGCAGAGAGCAACAAAAGCGGCGTGTCAAGCCAAGCTAAAACCTTGAATAGAGGCAATCATCGCTCCCCTACCTGTTTTTGCGAAAGCAGATTAGCCAAAACGCCTCGTAACTCCTGAATAATATCCGGAGCCGTTAGACCGGGGCCATAGCGCAAAGCCGCCTCACCATGCATCCAGACTGCTGCCGCAGCCGCCATCGGCACGTCCATACCCTGCGCCAGCAATCCCCCCAGAATCCCCGCCAGCACATCACCCGACCCCGCCGTTGCCAGCCACGGCGAAGCATGATCGTTCACCACAAGATCGCCTTGAGGCGTTGCAATAACCGTCTGAGCCCCTTTCAGCAACATAACCGCCCCCGATTGCCGGGCGGCGGCAACAGCCCGCTTCTCACGCGACCCTTCCAGATCGGGAAAGAGCCGGGAAAATTCACCTTCATGGGGGGTCAGTACGCAATCCCCGTTCAGCGCGCTGAACAGACGTGCGGGATAATCGGCAAAAACGTTCAGGGCATCGGCATCCAGCACCGCAGGCTTGCGCGTGGCAACGGCGCCCAGCACCGCCTGCCGCAGCGCCTCGTCGTCATGTTGGCCCGCGCCCGGCCCCATAATAAAGGCGGTACGACGGGAATCTCTCAGATGCAAAGGAAACTTGCGCAATTGTTCGTACGGCTCGAACATCACATGGGGCGCACCCTTCAGATAGATATCCTTGACGGATGGATCGGAAACGATCGTACAGACGCCGCAACCGATCCGCATCGCGGCTTCCGACGCCAGACGGGCCGCCCCCGTCATGTCGGTTCCGCCCAGAACAATCAGATGGCCGCGATCATACTTATGCCCACCCTTATCAGGATGTGGCAACGTAGAACGCCAAAGGGATGGATCATTCACCTGCATGATAACCGACGATACACCCATTCCAGGCGCGCGTCACCCCGACAGA
>JAMHVA010000108.1:0-11557 GCA_035904625.1 Alphaproteobacteria bacterium
CCTTTTTCAAAGCTGCAATACAGATCCGCGAGCCCGCACACGTTCGAAACAACCTGATCCAGAGGACCGGAGAGATTGGCGACCGTGATACGGCGGTTCAGGCCTTCATCGGTTTCAAACGCCAGAGGCACTTCATAATCGGAAAGGATCAGCTGCAACGCACCGGCCAACGTTTCCGAACGCAGTTCAAACGGCCCCACACGTTCGTTCGGCAGGGGATCATCGACATTGACCTCCGGCACCAGAACATCCTTGCCGAGCGGCAGGTACATCACGCTGTCGGGGCGTTCGTTCACGGCTTCCTTACGCTGCTCCGCCTGATTGGGCGTCGGGATATTCAGGATACGGCCACCGGGGACACTGGCATCGGCGCAACCAAGCAGCACCAGCGATGCCGTCGCCGCCATCAATATATTTCGCAAGCTCATACGAGAAGAATATTTCATACTAGTGCCTCCGCCTGCCCTGCGTCGCTGTTGCCAGCGTGCGCTCCACTGTCCGGACAAGACGGTCCTTTTCAACCGGTTTCATAAGAACGGCCGCTACACCGTATTTGCCTGCCTGCTCCAGCAGGTCGGCCGTATCATCGCCCGTCACCAGAATGACCGGCATTTTATTTTCTTCGCCACGCAGAATTTTGATGAATTCAAAACCGCCCATCGGGTCCATGCGCACATCGACGATGGCCAGATCCACTGCCGGATCAGTTTCAATGCACGACAACGCCAGATCGCCATCGGACGCTTCCAGCACATCGTGGCCAGCCCCCTTCAGGTGACTGACGATTTGCATGCGCACGAAATCGTTATCTTCGACGACCAGCACTTTTCGTCTTTCGGGCATAAAAAACTTCGAATCCAAAACGTTTGACGGCAAACAGATTGTCTGAATTCCGCAGATATTCAATGGAATCAGACAATACCGTCGCTCACTAGAGCAAATTCCACCCCGTGCGACAATCATCCACAGGAAGGTTTTTCTGACTATCCACGGAAATACGGCAGGAATTCCGGGCCTTCCCGCGCCGCCAGATTGACGGCGGTCTTTGTGCGTGCGAGGTTGCAAGACCCGTCCCGGGATGCTTTTTCAACACCGGATTCACCATGCTGGAATGGATTGCCTGCGCCTGCCTGATTGCCGCGATCGCCCTGCTGGTCGCGCTTTCCGTAATTGATCTGCGCGTACGGCTTTTGCCCAACAGGCTTGTGCTTCCGTTCGCCTTGCTCGGCATTTGTTTTCATATTCTTACGTCATGGCAATATCTGAATTTTACAGAGGTTGCAGCCGGCGGCTTGCTTGGCTTCGGCGTTCTGTATGCGATCCGCGCTGGTGCAAATTATGTCTATAAACAAGATGCGCTGGGCCTAGGCGATGTGAAACTGATCGGTGCTGCCGGATTGTGGCTGGGGCCCGAGATGGTGATGATGGCGCTGGTCGTCGGCGCCACCGCAGGATTACTGCACGGGATTGCCGCCGGGCTGACGACGGCTTACAAAACAAAATCCAGACCCCAGTTTTCGCGGTTGCAGATTCCGGCAGGCCCCGGTTTTGCCATCGGCATCGTCGCGGTCGCGGTTTATATGTTTCAGGGTTTCAGACCATGGGAGTAGTTTAAATGTCAGGTCCGCTTCACGGCATTCGCGTGCTCGACCTTTCCCGCGTGCTGGCGGGCCCTTCCTGCACCCAGATGCTGGGCGATCTGGGGGCGGATATCATCAAGATCGAAAAACCCGGCGAAGGTGACGATACGCGCAAATGGGGGCCGCCTTATCTGAAGGATGCGGACGGGGCCGACACAACGGAAAGCGCCTATTACCTGTCCTGCAACCGCAACAAGCGATCGGTCGCCATCGACATTACAAAACCCGAGGGGCAAGCGCTGATCCATCAGCTGATCGAGCATTGCGATATCCTGATCGAGAATTTCAAGACCGGCGGCCTGAAAAAATACGGTCTGGATTACGACAGCGTGAAGGAACGCCACCCGCGTATTATCTATGCCTCGATCACGGGGTTCGGCCAGACAGGGCCGCTGGCGCATGAACCCGGATACGATCTGATGGCGCAGGCGATGGGCGGACTGATGGCGATCACAGGCGAGCCCGACGGCGCGCCGATGAAGGTCGGCGTGGCGCTCAGCGATGTCATGACGGGGTTGTATGCGGCCATCGGCATTCTGGCGGCCCTGCATAAACGTAAAGAAACCGGCACCGGCGAGCATATCGATGTGGCGCTGCTGGATTGCACGCTCGCGAGCCTCACGAACCTTGCGCAATTTTATCTGACCAGCGGCAAGGTTGCGAAACGATGGGGCAACGCGCATTCCACCATCGTTCCCTATCAGGCATTCGAAGCCGCCGATGGATGGATCGTGATTGCGGTGGGCAACGATAGCCAGTTCGCGCGTTTCGCGAAATTGCTGGGCCATGGCGAATGGGCGGAAAGCGAAACATTCGCGCTGAACCGCAACCGCGTGACGAACCGTGACGAACTGATATCGCTGATTATCCCGCGCATTAAAGAACAACCTTCCTCGTACTGGGTGGAAAAGCTTGAAGAGATCGATATTCCCGTCGGTCCCGTACAATCGATCGATCAGGCCTTCGGCATGGAACAGGCGCAGGCACGCGGCATGGACATCGAGATGACCCACCCGTTATCCCCCACCCCCGTCCGTCTGGTCGGCAGCCCGTTCAAGCTGACAGAAAACCCGGTCGATTACCGTCTGCCGCCGCCGGTTTGCGCGGCAGATACAGAAACCGTCTTGAACGAACTGCTGCGGCTGGGTACAGAAGACCTGCATAAACTCAAAAAACAAAACATTATCGGCTGATATCATGAAACACCTGACCGGCATCAACGAACTCTCCGACAGCGATATACGCGCCCTGCTGGATCAGGGGCATGAATATGCCGATGCGCTGGACCGGGGCGATTTTTATTCCGAACGCCTGAAGGGCCGGGTGATCGTCAACATGTTCCTTGAGAACTCGACGCGCACACGCACATCGTTTGAAATGGCAGCGCTACGCCTGAATGCATCGCTGATCAACTGGGATTCCGAAACAAGCTCGCTCAAGAAAGGCGAGACATTCGGCGATACGGTACGCACACTCGGCGCCATGCGCCCGGATGCGATTGTCATTCGTTCCGCCGAGTTTGAAGCACCGCATGCCGTCGCGCAGATGGTGGAATGCCCGGTCATCAACGCGGGCGACAGCTGGCGCGAACACCCGACGCAGGCGTTGCTGGATACGCTGACGCTGGAACGCCACTACAAGACCAAGGGCCTGTCCGGCATGACGATCGCGATTTGCGGCGATGTGTCACATAGCCGCGTTGCCGGTTCGGATATGCAGATATTTTCGCGCCTCGGTGCCAAAGTACGCGTCATCGCCCCGCCCTTCCTGATGCCGAACAAATTCCCGGCCAGCGGGATCGAGACATTTACTTCGCTGGAAGACGGCTTGCCCGGCTGCGATGTCGTGATGATGCTGCGTAACCAGAAGGAACGCATGAATGACGACCTGATCCCGAGCGACGCCGCATTCCACCGCCAATACGGCCTGACGCATGAACGGCTGGCGCTGGCGAACAAGAACGCCATGGTCATGCACCCGGCCCCGATGAACCGGGGCGTCGAGATTTCTGACGAGGTAGCCGACGACCCGCAACGCAGCCTGATCTTCACCCAGATGCGAAACGGCGTGCCCGCGCGCATGGCCGTGCTGGATTTGCTGGTGAAATAAGGGAGCAACATGGCCATCATTCTTTCCGCCGTACTGGCTTATCTTCTGGGGTCGATCCCGTTCGGCCTTGTCCTGACACGCATCGCCGGATATGGCGATATCCGCAAGATCGGCTCGGGCAATATCGGTGCCACCAATGTGCTGCGCACCGGTAACAAGAAACTGGCGCTCGCGACCTTGCTGCTGGATGGCGGCAAAGGTGCGGCAGCCGTACTGATTGTTTTCTTTATCGCCCGGTCTTATGACTGCAGTGTCATGGGGGCCTGCATAGGTGAATGCTTCTGCATAACCCCGCCAGAAATTAAGCAGGCATTGTATGCCGCCGGTCTGTTCAGCATTCTGGGCCATTGTTTCCCGGTATGGCTGAAATTTCAGGGCGGCAAGGGTGTTGCCACTACGCTCGGGATGTTTCTGGCGCTCGCGCCCCTGACCGGGATCGCCGCCTGTATCACGTGGCTGCTGATGGCGGCCATCTTCCGCATTTCATCACTGGCGGCGCTGACAGCGATGATCTCGACACCTGTTTCCGCCTACGTCATTTATCAAGAGCCGTTGCTGGCCGCGATGTCGCTGTTTGTGGCGGCACTGGTATGGTACCGCCACAAGGCGAATATCCAGCGCCTTCTCAAAGGGGAAGAGCCGAAGATCGGCAAGAAGAAGGACTAATTTTTATTCGTCATTCCGGCGCAGGCCGGAATCTATAGTGACTATACGTTTCATAGAATGGACACCGGCCATGTTCTTTACTGTGGGCCGGGGTGACGATTGAGAGGAAAATATTTAAATGAAGTTATTACGCGCCACCAAAGATATGCCCGCCATCGACATGAACGAAAAAATGTCATGGCTGCGCCTGTCCCGCACCGAGAATATCGGTCCTGTTACATTTTACCGCCTGATCGAGGCTTATGGTTCAGCCAGCAAGGCGATTGATGCCCTGCCCGATCTTGCCAAGCGCGGCGGTCGTGCCAAGCCGCTGATCGCAGCGCCGCTGACGCAGGTCGAGCGCGAATATCAGGCGATCAAAAAATTCGGCGGCGATATCATCTGTGCTGCTGAAACCGATTATCCGGTATCGCTGGCAGCGATTGACGATGCGCCCCCTGTTGTGACCTACACCGGCAATATCGCCCTGCTGAAGAAAAGCTGCGTCGGGATTGTGGGATCGCGCAACGCGTCGCTGAATGGCCGCAAGTTCACCGAAAAACTGGCCCATGAGTTGGGTATAGCTGGAGTCACTGTCATTTCCGGTCTGGCGCGCGGCATCGATACGGCGGCACATGCAGGATCGCTGGACACAGGCACGGTTGCCGTGCTGGGCGGTGGGCTCGATATCATCTACCCCCCCGAGAACAAGGATTTATACGCACAAATCCGCGAGCGCGGCCTGATCATCGCTGAAAGCCCGTTCGGACAACAGCCGTTCGCGCAGAGCTTCCCGCGCCGGAACCGCATTATCTCCGGCCTGTCGCAAGGGGTTGTGATTGTTGAGGCCACATTCAAATCCGGATCACTGATCACCGCACGCATGGCAGGGGAACAGGGGCGCGATGTGTTCGCCGTACCCGGCCACCCGCTGGACCCGCGTGCCGAAGGCCCCAACGCGCTGATTCGTGATGGGGCGGTGCTGATCCGCAACGCTGGCGATGTTCTTGAATCCTTAAGCACGTTCCAGTCCGGCAGTTTGCAGGATAGCGCCAGCCAGAAATATGAACCGCTGAATATTCAACCCGTCGATAACCAGACGCTTGACCGCGTGCGCGACGAGGTCATGTCCTGCCTGTCGCATACGCCTGTCTCGGTGGACGAGATCATCCGCAGCGCGGCCTTACCCGCCGCCGCCGTACAGATCGTTATTCTGGAGATGGAGCTTGCAGGCCGGGTGCAGAGGCTGCCGGGTCAGCGCGTCAGCCTAGTTGACTAAAAACCTGGCGTTAGGCCGTTATCCCTACAGGTTCTGCGCGCTGTCTCTGCTCTTGCTGAATTTTCTGAGGCAACATCAACCACCGCCACACCACTATCATTACTAACTGTACGGGTTGTTAAAGTACCAAAGCGACAATTAAGTACATCTAAAGTCCAAGCTATATGGCCGAGATTTGATACAGGAGTTTTAGTACTCCATGCCACTGTTTGTGCATCTTTATCAACAGCAGGTGCAGCAGCTTGTGCACCAAAAACGGCTGTACTCAGTGCCAAACCTGAAAGAATTGCCTTCATTTCCATCTCCCCTGAATTATGCGGATGAACAATGCGGAGTAATCTATCATTACCTTTATATTTATGTCAATTATCGTAACCAAGGCTTGACGTACCCCCCCTCCGCGTGAGATTGGACACATTATATATGTGTGAAAAAACCACAGGGATTATGTCATTTATGCCGCCGAGCAACCTCGTTATCGTTGAATCCCCCGCCAAGGCCAAGACCATCAACAAGTACCTCGGTGCCGATTATGAGGTGCTGGCATCATACGGACATATCCGCGATTTGCCGCCCAAAGACGGCTCGGTTCTTCCCGATGACGATTTCGCGATGAGCTGGCAACTGGGCGACCGTTCCGCCAAGCCTGTCGGCGATATCAGACGCGCGCTCAAAAAAGCCAAGACACTGTATCTCGCAACCGACCCCGACCGCGAAGGGGAAGCCATTTCATGGCATGTGCGCGAGTTGCTGAAAGAAGAAGGCCTGATCGAGGGCCGTCAGGTCCGCCGCGTCACTTTCAACGAGATTACCAAGAAAGCCGTGCAGGATGCGTTTACGCATGCGCGCGATCTCGACATGCCGCTGGTCGATGCGTATCTCGCCCGCCGCGCACTGGATTATCTTGTCGGGTTCAACCTGTCGCCGGTGCTATGGCGCAAGCTTCCCGGTTCGCGATCTGCGGGCCGCGTGCAATCAGTGGCGCTGCGCCTGATCTGCGAGCGTGAAGCCGAGATCGAGGCGTTCCGCGCTGAAGAATACTGGAGCATCGAGGCCAAGCTGCATAGCGCCGACGGCGTGCCATTCATGGCGCGCCTGACGCATCTGGCGGGCAACAAGCTCGACAAGATGGATATCAAGTCGGCGGAAGAGGCGCAGAAAGCGGTTGCCCGCATCCAGAACAAGAACCTGTCGGTACAAAAGGTCGAGAAAAGACAGGTGCGCCGCAACCCGTATGCCCCGTTCATCACATCGACCTTGCAAATCGAAGCTTCGCGCAAACTTCGCATTTCCGCCTCGCAAACGATGCGTCTGGCCCAACGCCTGTATGAGGGCATCGATATCGACGGCGAAACCGTCGGCCTGATCACCTATATGCGTACCGACGGCACAACGCTGTCGGAAGATGCGGTCAAGCAAAGCCGCGACCTGATCAAGAAAAACTACGGCGACAAATACCTGCCCGATCAGCCGCGCCTGTACAAATCAAAAGCCAAGAACGCGCAGGAAGCGCACGAAGCCATTCGCCCGACCGATCTGTCCCGCACGCCCGATCAGGTCCGCAAGGTCGTCGATAGCGATATGGCCGCCCTTTACGATCTGATCTGGAAGCGCACGATGGCCAGCCAGATGGAAAATGCGATCCTCGATCAGGTGAGCGCCGATATATCGGACGGCACCGACGATGCCGTGCTGCGCGCCACAGGCTCGACTATCGCCTTCGACGGCTTCCTGACGCTCTATAAAGAGGAAGAGGAAGATCAGGAGACTGTCGAGAACGAAGACGAACGCCGCCTGCCGCCGCTGAAAGAAGGCGACAGGACAAAACTGATCGACGTGACGCCGAACCAGCATTTCACCCAGCCGCCGCCGCGTTTTTCCGAAGCCACACTGGTCAAACGACTGGAAGAACTGGGGATTGGCCGCCCGTCCACCTATGCCTCGATCATTCAGGTGCTGCAAGACCGCAACTATGTGAAGATCGACAAGCGCCGTTTTATTCCGGAGGATCGTGGCCGTCTGGTCACATCGTTCCTCGTCAAATTCTTCAACCGTTATGTCGATTACGACTTCACGGCCAATCTGGAAGAAGAGCTGGATGCGATAGCATCGGGCGATCTGAAGTGGAAGAAAGCCCTGCGTGAATTCTGGGATGCGTTCTCGAAAGCTGTCGAGGGCACGAAAGAACTGACGATCACGGAAGTCATCGACAACCTTGATGCCGAACTGGGACCGCACTTCTTCCCGCCGCGCGCCGATGGCACCGACCCGCGTGAATGTCCGGCCTGCAAACAGGGCCGCCTGTCGCTGAAACTCGGCAAGTTCGGCGCGTTTGTCGGTTGCTCGCAATATCCGGATTGCCGCTTCACCCGCCCGCTGGTGGTGCCGGAAGACGGTGCCGAAGGGGGAGACGATGCCGCGGCAGCCCTCAGCAACGAACCCAAAATTCTGGGGACCGATCCCGCATCGGGCCGTACGGTATCGCTGCGCATGGGCCCATATGGCCCATATGTCCAGATCGACCTGCCGCCGGAAACGGAAAAGGAAAAGGCTGCCACACCCGCACCAGCTTATGAGGAAGTGGTCGATGCCAAAACCGGCAAGGTAAAGAAAAAGAAAGTCAAAGCCCCGCCGAAGGAAAAGCCGAAGCGTCAGGGCCTGAACAAAGGGACCAAGGTCGAAGATGTAACGCTGGAGATGGCGCTGTCGCTGCTGGCCTTGCCGCGCGAAGTGGGCATCCACCCCCAGACCGGCGAAATGATCAAGGCCGGTATCGGGCGTTTCGGCCCGTTCCTCGTGCACAAGGGCGTTTATACCTCGATCCCGAAATCAGACGATCTGATGATCATCGGTATCAACCGCGCGGTTGACCTGATCGCCGCCAAGGAAGAGCGCATAGCCGCCGGTGGTGGTAAAGGCCGCTGGGGCAAAAAGAAGAAGGACGACAGCGCCGAAGCCGCAACGGACGGCGAAGCCAAACCCGTCAAGAAGACGCCTGTGAAAAAGAAGGCTGCCGCCAAGAAGAAAGCACCCGCGAAGAAAGTCGCAGCGAAGAAGAAGGCCTAGGCCAGTTCCGGCACCAGTACCGATGAACGGATATTAATATCCTGACGCGGGGCATAATTCACCGCGCCCGATGCGATATTGAAGGATTCCTTCGGGCTGAACTTTCGCTTGAACGCATCGAGGCTGGCTGTCTCCGATCCACCAAAATTCAGACCCGATACGCCCGATGCCGCCAGCGCACGGCATGTATGCACGACCTGATAATCGGCCATGCCGGTAATCGAGGCATCGCACAGATTGGCGAGCAGGTTGGCCGTGCCCTTGAAGGCCTTGTCATGCACCGTAAAACCGACGGGGCGCTTACCCTCCATATAGACATGGCCGCCGAACAGATGCGGCCATGTCTCGATCATGGTAAACAGGGTTGTGTAGTAAGAGACATCTGAATCCTGTGTCCCCTCACGCATCATAACGCTGCCTTCCCAGTACTTTAATGCGGCACGCATTGTCCGCAGGGCGCGCGGATCATCGAGCGCGATGGTATCGACCCGGCTTTCAACCTGATGGCATTTATTGCGAATCTTTACGAAGGCGCCGCCCTGCAACAGCGCAACACGGTTTGTGTCCAGCACATGCACGGGATAGCGCCAGTCCAGCACGTCTTCGGTCATCACCTCGATGCTGTCCGGCGTGCGGTCGTTGCGGCAGGACAACGCATCGCGCACGGCCTGCATATCGTCGTCATTATAACGGGCAAGCTGGACACCCCCGGATGGCGGCGTCAAGTTGGCCAGAATGGATGCGGTCAGGCACCCCCTGTCTTTCCTGTCCGGCGCGCCGATTTCAGGAAACACAAGAAGGCGGTCGGGCACGTTCGGGTGTTTGCACACCACCAGAACGGCGCCGTATCCTTCATGAACCCAAGCCCCTTTCCGTCCCGTCAGTAAATAATAGAGCGGCGCATTCAGATATGTATCCCCACGCACCACAGAATCCTGACGGACCCGGGCATTGAATTCCTCGTATGCAGAGCTGGTCCCCACAACACAACCTTTCCGAGTATATTCACGGAAAATCTATACGACTTTTGGTTGTATTGCAAGAAATTATGTATAATTATAAGCTTTGTGAATGCGGCGGTATTCCCGCATTTTGCCAAAGTAATTCAAAGCGTTGAAGTTCTGCCTCATATGCTGCCGTGCTCTGGATCAGAATAATCATCGACTCGTTCCAGAGTTGCAACGCGACTTTCCCACCGTACATGAACGACGTCATGCCGGCTTCGTACCCGGCCTTGGGCAGCCATCTGTAGAATGACGACGGCTGCAGGAAATATGTATCACCCTCGCAGCAGAGCAGACGTTCGGTAATGCCGCGCGCGGTCAGACGATCAAGGTGCGCCTGCAATTTTTCGGGATGGGCCTGATGGGACCGGCGCTCATCGAGATTGGCGATCAGCACTTCTCCGCCAACATCTTTCAGCGTGTCGTATATATCGTCCCACAGCATCGGCAGCGCATCATCACCATTCAGGATCTTCACCGTATCGCGCCGTTTGTGCACGCCATAGTCACCAACGAATTCAATATCGCAGCCCTCGAACGCGGTGCGGATCGCCTGCAGGGATTCCCCGCGCACGTCCTTGACGCCGCGTTCGAAATTATTGATGGCGGTTTTCGAGAGGGCGGCCGCATCGGCCAGATCCTGCTGCGTCCAGTCCAGAAGGCCCCGTGCGGCCCGGCATTGTTCTTTTGTGATCATACCCCATCCATAACATGAATATTTTTCAATTTAAATTGAATTTTTGCACTTATTTGGTTGCGATCGTAGTCAATTATGAATATAATTCAATTATCGTTGAATTTTTTACAAGAATTTGAGAAGCGAACCGAAGGGGGTTAACATGCCTGAGCACGCCATTATATGCAGCCAGCTGGCGCTGGAGAGATGCCGACAATACATCACACATATATACGCCGTTATGTATATGACAGAGGACAAGCAGGATCCGGTCATTCTGGACAGCGTCCGCAAGATCGTTTCGATGCTGGATCAGGAACTGGGCAACAGTCAGGACTTCCTTTCGATTGCGCAGGCCGCAGCCCGGGTCAACAAAATTCCCGCCCCCGGTGAAGCCGATATGGAGTCTGGCGCGCATTTGAGTCTGGTTCACAGCACGTAAGACAGAATAGCGGTACATAAGGTTGGGGGACGCAGATTTTCTTATTCTGGCCATTCGCGTGCTATGATCTAATATTATAGATATGAAACACGATCCCCTCTCCCCCGAATCCATTCTGCATTTCCTTGCCGAAAGCCCGACGCCGCTGACCAAACGGGAAATCGCGCGCGCTTTCGACATCCAGGGTGATGGACGCATCCTGCTGAAAGACATCCTGCGTGAGCTTGAGGAACGCGGATCAATCGTCAAACAGCCGGGACAGGCCTATGCCGTGCCCAAGGCCCTACCCACCGTCACGGTGATCGAGATTACCGATATCGATGCCGACGGCGATTTGCTGGCCAAACCCACGGAATGGGATGAAGCCACGCAGGGCGATCTGCCGCGGATCGATGTCATGCCCGACCAGAAAGGCCATGCCAGCCTTGCCGCTGGCGACCGGGCACTGGCCAAGCTGAGGCGGATTGACGACAAGACATACGAAGCCGAGATTATCCGCCGCCTCGACGCCCCGCAGAACCGGGTTCTGGGCATGGTCGAAAAAATCAGTCGCGGCTTTATCCTGAAGCCCACCGACCGCAGGGCCAAATATGATTTCGACCTGCATCAGGCCGACCTGAATGGTGCCCGGCCCGGCGATTTATGTATTGCCGAAGTCCAGCCATCCCGCGGCCTTCGCAACAAGCGCGTGCGGGT
>JAMHVA010000109.1:0-11113 GCA_035904625.1 Alphaproteobacteria bacterium
CAAGTAAAAGGAAGAACGACATCATGAAAACGGCCTATATATATGCTGACTTCGCATTCCGTGTTCTGGTTCTGGCATTGTGCCTGACCGTCGGTGTCTTCTTCCTGATCACGGGGGCGCGCGCGGCTTTGGCTGCCACCCTGCGCCCCAGTGTCGTTATCACTGATGAAGTGTTGCGGGTTGGTGACCTGTTCGAAGGCGCCAGCGCCGACAAGGCGAGCATGATTCTGGGCCCCGCCCCGCAACCCGGCAAGGAAATGGTGCTGAATGCCAATACATTGCTGCGTATTGCATCGGCGATGGAACTGGCATGGCGTCCGTCATCCACCACTGATCAGCTCGTGATCAGACGCGATGCCACCGTCATCGGCAGCGATATCGTCGAAAGCCTGATTTCCGAGAAACTGTTTGAAAACGGCATTCCCGGTAAATTCAAACTGAACCTGGGCAGCCTGCAGGATATCGTTCTGCCACGCGAGATGCCGGCACAGGCAGAAATCGCGAAATTCAGTTTTAACGCGCAAAAAGACACGTTCGAGGCAAAACTTGCCGCGCCCTCCGCCGCCAATCCGGTGCGTGAATTCACAGTCACCGGCTCCATCGAGCGCATGGTATCGATCCCGGTCCTGAAAGACGGCCTGAAGAATGGCGACATCATCGGCATGACGGATATCGATTTTATCGACATCTACCAGAAAGACATGCAGCGCGACTATGTGATCAAACCCGAAAGCATGATCGGCATGACCCCGCGCCGCATGGTTGTCGCCGGCAAGCCGATCCGTGATCTGGAACTGGAAAACCCGCAGATTGTTGATCGTGGCAGCGCCGTCACACTGCTGTACAAGAATGGCGCGATGACACTAAGCGCACGCGGCAAGTCGCTGCAGAATGGCGCACGCGGCGACACCGTTCGTGTTGTGAACATGGCATCGAACAAATCCCTTGAGGGACTAGTAACAGCCGAAAACGAAGTGACCGTAATAGCGGCATCAAACTAGACGCATAGAGAAACGATAATAAGGAGTAGGGTAAAATGAGCATGAAAACAAAATTGACAGGTATAGCCCTGATGCTGGCGACATCCACAATGCTGACAGCCTGCGGCAGCACGCTGGACAGACTGGCGAGTGTCGGCCAGCCTCCGCAGATGACAACCATTACCAACCCGCACTTGAGCCCGGATTACCAGCCGGTCAGCATGCCGATGCCGGCCCCCAAGATGGTATCCAAACAGCCCAACTCCCTGTGGCAGTCGGACAGCAAGACCTTCTTCAAGGATCAGCGCGCCACGCAGGTCGGTGACATCCTGACGGTCCTCGTCGACATCAAGGACGAAGCTGACATGCAAAACAAAACCGAGCGCACCCGTGAAAGCGAAGAAGGCGTCAACCTGCCGAACTTCCTCGGCTATGAACAAGCCCTTAATCAGGTTCTGCCCACAGCAATCGACCCACTGAGCCTTGTCAACATGTCCAGCCAGACAAACACATCGGGCGACGGCAAGATCGAGCGTGAAGAATCGGTCAAGCTGCGTCTGGCCGCTGTCGTGACCCAGCTCCTGCCGAACGGCAATATGGTGATCGCCGGTAATCAGGAAGTGCGCGTCAATTATGAGAAGCGCGTACTGAATGTCACAGGCATCATCCGCCCGCAGGATATCTCGATCGAGAATACAGTGACATATGACCAAATTGCCGAAGCCCGCATCATTTACGGCGGCGAAGGCAACGTCAGCGATCTGCAACAGCCGCGTTACGGCCAGCAGGTGTATGACATCCTGATGCCGTTCTAGAGTTTCCCCCGGTTCTCCTGCCGTGCCCCCCTTCAGCAGGAGAACCACCCCTTACCCACCCTAACCTAACCCTACTCCGGCCCGTCGAAAGACGGGTCTTTTTTTAAGTAGCGGCTAAGGTCAGAAAAAGAGATACATCAGACTCTTTGCTCAGACAGACGGCATTCCTTTTATATTCGTCCACAACAGGCCATTGCAGACCAGCATGGTACTGCCGTTGAAATTCATCGCTCCCTTGTTCGTACACGGCGACAAAGTGGGAACACCGACAATCTTGACCCAGACAGTGCCGTTACAGACCTGATAGGAAGCCAGCAGGTTGTCGAATTCCATGGCGCCTTCGCGGCTGCACGCACCCAGCGCCAGCCCCAACCCGAAATTGTACCAACGCGTTCCATCATGGAATTCCATGTTCTTGGACACGTAGTTATAACGCATCGCTCCTGCCTGATCCGCGAATGCGCAAACCGGCATGAACACGGCAAACACAAATGCAACCAGCAAAACTAATCTATACCCCCACCGCGCCATATCCTTCCCCCGTATGTAGATCTGGGTTGTTTCAGCCACGGATGATGAAGCGCTGCAAAAGCAAAACCGGCACACACACGCATGCCGGTCGAATTAAAGAGGACGTCAGTCTGGAAGGAGGCTCAGATCTATGATCATGCCCGGTCACTCATACGCTGTCGAATCCTATTTCTTGGTTTTTTAGTAATTTTCTCTTTGATTTTAACCAATTTACTTCCTACGATGCCCTTATCCGAAACAACATGAGGAGAAACGGATGTTTAAATGGCTCAGGAAACTAACTGGCCTTGAATCTGGAAAATCAAATCCGGAACCGAATACAAAAACAACACAGGGTACACAAAGACAGAGCATCAACGCGGGACCGTCCCCTGCACCTCTGGATACCCGACCAGCACACAGGACGATCCAGCCACGGCAGCACATGAGCCGGGCATCCCAACCGCAAAGACGCAATGATACAGGAACGACATCGTCATCGACGTCGAGCGATCCCGTCATCGTTCACCAGCCTTATTTCGACAGCAGTCCCCAAGCTGAATCTCCGGCGCCCGCATTCAAATCAGGCGGCGGTGGTGAATTCGGCGGTGGCGGTGCCACAGGTGGCTGGGGCGGTGGAGACTGCGGAGGTGGCGGCGGAGATGGAGGTGGCGGCTGTGGCGGGGGCGAATGTCATTCCGACTTTTCCCGCGATGTCATCGCCATCAAAATGAACCGTCGCGCACGGCACCGGGCAATGTTCCCGCAATAACCACGACCGCTCTCTACAACATCGAACCGGCGCCCAGCTTGCGCCGGTTTTTCATCTCAAATTTTTTACGAAGGTTAAGCGATTATTTACGCGAAAAGGCTATATTATTGAGGTCTGGTATGGAGTAACGACTATGATTTCTGAAGGTTTCTATCACAACGCGAGCGGTCGCGACGCGGAAAACGCAATTGTTCTGGCAACATTGAAAGCCTTTCGCGCCCTCGGATTGAATACCCCCGCCACATCGGACAAAATCCACATCGACGGTCTGGATGTCGACAAGGTAAAAGACGTGGTTACGCAATTGCGCCGCGAGGAGTTTCTGGAAGATGCCAGTGACAAACAAGGGTATTTTCAGGTTTCGGCTTACAGAATTAGCCTGAAGGGTGAGCATTTGCTTTTGCTGTCGGACGGCATCAGCCCCACCGAGGCAAACAAACATGCGATAAAAGCGATTATGATGAAAGCGAAGGACGCAAACGGGGCCTTTGACCCACAGATGCCTGATGTTCATCACGCCCGTACCGAACAGCTGGTGAAGGGATTGATATCGCAGGGAATGCTGAAAGAAACATCCCGCCGCCAAGGATTCTTCAGCGTGCAGTCAGTCGAAATCACAGACAAGGGATTGCTGGCGATGAAGTCTCTGGAGACAAGAATGTCACCAAGGCCCGAAGATATCAGGGCCTAATTCGCTCAAGCGACGACCCAAATAAAAAGGCACGGATAACCGTGCCTTTTGCCATTTAACATTACACGACGACAATTATTCGTCGCGATGGACTTTTTCCATGCGCTCGTGACGCTCCTGCGCTTCCAGGCTCAGGGTCGCAATCGGGCGGGCGTCAAGACGCGCCACAGAAATCGGCTCGCCTGTTTCTTCACAATAACCGTACGAGTCATCATCGATACGCAGCAACGCCTCATTGATTTTCGAAATCAGCTTGCGCTCGCGGTCACGGGTACGCAGTTCCAGCGCATGATCGGTTTCAGCCGATGCGCGGTCGGCCAGATCCGGCTTCTGCAATTCTGTCCCCTGCAGGGTGTCGTGGATCGTGCCTAGCGATTCACGTAGCAGCTCCTCGCGCCACTCGATCAGCTTTTGACGGAAATATTCCTTCATGACCGAGTTCATGAATTTGCCCTTGTCCTTTTTCGGATCATAATCCGGCGGGACAATCGTGCTGTTTACTGCAGACATGGTTCCTTAACCCCTTCACATAAAACAGAAATTCTGAAAACCTGCCGAATATAGGATGTTGCCGGGAAGGCGACAAGCCAAAATCGCGCCCTTAGCCGGGGTTATCCAGCGCCTTGCAAAGCTTGGCGATTTCGATCTGCGCCCGCAGGTCAATTTCATCCAGCAGCGCCGTCAGGCGCGGATCCATGATCCGCTCGCGGTGAGAGGCAACAACATCAGCAATATCAATAACATGACCAACGGTAAGTGTACCGCTCAGCAGCGCGATCCGCATATTATCAAGCTCATCCAGAATGCTGTCGGCGCGCACCTGCATCCGCTTGCGGGCCGCCCGTTCCATCGGGTCTTCGACCGATTGCGCCGCCAGCAGGGAGTCGATTGAGGCAATCGAATGCGTGGCCGCGGCACTCCGTGTTTCCTTGGCCCCGCCGGTCAAAAGATCACCAAAGCTGCCATCGCCTGATGACACTTTGCCTTTTTTACTGCTCTGTCCGGCACCGGACGTGCGATTGGGGCCTTCGATTTTCATGGATACCCTATGGGGTCAAGATGGACGCGTATGTCTCCTCATTATAGCGCGATTTTGCCCGGTATGCAGGACGGAAAAATTTGCCGTTGGCGTTTCTGTGGCCCCTGCCGCGCCAGAAAAATCCTATCCACTTGTAAAATATAGAAAAAATAACACACAGCACTTGGCACGGCTTTCGCAATGAATGAACCGGAAGCAGATACGTCACCCTGATTTTTATGGGAATATCGAGATGAAAGCCAAGGCCCGCAGACCCTATAAACCTCTTCTGATGCTTGCCGCACTGCTGGTGCTGGCTGGCGGATGGGCAAACACGGCTGCGGCAAATACCACACGTATTAAAGATATCGTCGATATCGAAGGCGTGCGCGACAACCAGCTGGTTGGTTACGGTCTGGTTGTTGGTCTGAACGGTTCCGGCGACAGCCTGAAAAATTCTCCTTTCACCCGCCAGAGCATCATCGCGATGCTGGAACGTCTGGGTGTGAATATTAAGGGCCAGAACCTGAACGCCGGCAACGTCGCCGCCGTCATGGTCACGGCAACCCTGCCCCCGTTCCAGAATCAAGGCTCTCGTATTGACGTCAGCGTATCATCGCTGGGCGATGCGAAAAGCCTGCACGGCGGCACATTACTCGTCACGCCTTTGATGGGTGCTGATGGTGCTGTCTATGCCGTGGCGCAAGGCCCGTTGACAATTTCAGGTTATTCCGCCGAAGGCGACTCCGCGACATTCATCCGCAACATCCCGACATCGGGCCGCGTGCCGCAGGGCGCCATCGTCGAACGTGAGATCCCCTATAAACTCGCCGATCAGAACGAACTGCGCCTGACGCTGAAAAACCCTGATTTCACAACAGCGCGCCGCGTATCCCGCGCCATCAACGGGTTCCTGTCTTCTCCCGTATCGGTGGCTGAAAACTCGACCAGCATCAAAATCAGCAAACCGAATGGCTATAAAGGCACGATTGTGGACCTGATCACCGATATCGAACAACTGCCCGTGCAGCCGGATCAGGTCGCCCGTGTCGTGATCGATGAACGCAGCGGCGTGATCGTAATGGGTTCCGACGTCCGTATCAGCACGGTTGCGATTGCGCAAGGCAACCTGACGATCAAAATCACCGAAACGCCGCAAGTATCGCAACCAAACCCGTTCGCCGAACAAGGCCAGACCGTGGTTGTGCCGCGCACCGATATCAGCGTAAACAACGGCGACGACGTGAAGCTCGGCATCCTCGACAGCGGCGTGACGCTGCAGGATCTGGTCACCGGTCTGAACACGCTGGGTGTTTCCCCGCGCGACACCATCACCATCCTGCAGGCCATCAAAGCCGCCGGCGCCCTGCAGGCCGATATCTCGACGATGTGAGGCTGATATGGACACCCTTTCCCTCATCTCCCAACCGGCCAGCCTGAACATCAAAACGGCAGAAAATACCTATGCCGAAGGCCTGAAGAAAAGAATTCCCGTCGAAGTCCGGCAAAATCAGGACGCGCAGGCCTACGCCGACATTCCGAACATCAAAAAGATCGAGGAAAAGGCTCAGGAATTCGAGTCAGTTTTCCTGTCGGAAATGCTGCGTCCCATGTTCGAAGGCATTGATGTTGATCCGCTTTTTGGCGGTGGCAAGGGTGAAGAGATCTTCAACGGCATGCTGATCCAAGAATATGGCAAGAAAATTGCACAGACAGGAAGTATCGGCCTTGCCGACTTTGTGAAGAAAGAACTGATCCGCATTCAACAGGAGACAAGCCATGACAAATCATAGCGCACTGGATACAGGCAAACTGGACGGCAACAAAACCATCGATGTGTTCATGCTCTCCCAGGATCCCAACATCGCCATGCAGGAAATGATGCAGGCACTGGATGCCCTGCGTAACGTCTATGACGAGGAAAACAACGCGCTGGTCGCCGCCGACACACGCCGTTTCATGAACCTGCAAGAAAAGAAAATCGAAGCCGCCCAGCGTTACCACGATTCAGCGGCACAGCTGATTGACCGCCGCGAAGAATTTGAATCGATTGACCCGGCCCTGCGCAAAAGGCTGCGCGAGATGCACAGCGGTTTCTCGGAAACCACCCAGCGCAATATCGATGGCATCGAGCGCATGAACAAAAGCGTTCAGCGCCTGAGCGACCGCATCCATAAAAGCGCGCTGAAAATGGCCTTGCGCGATGCCCCGAATTATCGCCGTAACGGCATGCTGACCCAGCAGGACAAACCCGTATCGATGGGCATCAACGAGTCGGCATAAACCCGCGAACAGCAAAAAGCGGCAAAGACAGAGATTAAGGACAGGCACCATGGATACAACAACGTTTACAACCCAGCGCGCAAATACAGGCAACACCGCCACCGTTCAAACCGGGGCGAAAGTGTCCGCGCATCAGGCGCTGGGTGCAAACGGCTTGTTCGGCGGTGCCGGCATGAATTTCATGGATATGATTTTTGCCCGCATCGCTGAAGGTAAAGACCTGAAGAATGAAACCGTGGTCGATGCCGCCGTGACAACGAGTGTCAATGACTTCCAGACGGGTAAAGGCGATATCCTGAGCCTGATCAGCCAGATGATCAATCAGGCAGACAACAATGGCGAAGCCGCCAACGACTCCCTGCTGATGGCAAACGGTGATGATCTGTCCGCTCCTCCGGCACAGTTGATCCCCTATCCGGGTATCAGCGGAAAATTCAAGCCGATTGCACAGTTGCCGGAAGACAAGCAGGCCCTGCCCGGCACGGAGATGCTGAGCCGTATTCTCGCCGACTTCAAATCCGCCCTGACCGATGGGCAATCTGTGAAAATCACAGCCGCCACAGATGGCAAACTGAACCTGAAGCAGGCCCTGATCGCGATCCAGAACCAGATCCAGAACACGGACGTCAATAATATGAGCGATGCCGACGCCGCAGCACTGGCCGCATCGCTGAATTCGCTGGTCGTGGGCGGCGATGACAGCGTTCCCGTTGATATGCCGGAAATCGCATCACTTATGAATGACACCGAAGCGACAGCACCGGCTGCTGGCGCTGTCGCGGCCGTCGCCACAGCGAAACCCAAGGCCCAAGGCCTTGTTTCCCATATGCCGACTGAAATTGAAGCCCTGCCGGAAGAACGTCTGAGCCTGCGTGCGCAGGACCAGCTTGAAGGCATTGTTGAGAAAGCGACAGCCGCAGGGAAAAAAGTTCCTAGCGGGATCGAAAACGCTCTGGAGAAAATCAAATCCAAGGTCAGTGCAGCCCTGAGCACGATTACAGGCAACCCGGCCCTGACCGGCAGTCTGGAAACAACCACCAGTCTGTCCTCTGACATTTTTCCGGAAAATATGGACATGCTGGGCGTGGGCGCGCAAGTCAAAGGCACGGGCCTGACAACGACCGCCACCATGACCAGCCTGAGCGGAAACGCGCCGCAGGCCGTGTATCCGCACCCCGCAACCCAAGCCGTTGCCGCATCGATCAGCAAAGCGGCTGCGAACGGTGAAGACAAAAATTTCACACTGAAACTCGACCCGCCGGAACTGGGCCGCGTCGAAGTGAAGATGTCCATCGATAAACATAACAAAGTGAAAGCGCACCTTGTTATCGAAAAGCCAGAAACTTTCATGATGCTCCAGCGTGACGCACACGTTCTGGAACGATCCTTGCAAGGGATTGGCATGGAGACAGGCGATGGCGGTCTCAGCTTCGAACTCGCTCAGGATGGAAACATGTTCCAGAACGAAGGCGACCGTGGCGGAGAGCGTTACAGCACAGGCGGCAAAGACCGCGAGGAGAACAACGAAGCGTCCGTGATTGAAAGCAGCATGACATGGCATGTCGATCCGGACACGGGAATACAGCATTACAACATTCTGGCGTAAGACACGGCGGAAGGTATTAGGAGAATAAAATGACATCGGATGTAACCATCAGCGGGACCATTACCAAGGCACAGAACACGGGACAGCAATCCGTCAAGCTGGCGGAAGATTTTTCCCAGTTCCTGACACTGTTGACCACGCAGCTGCAGAACCAGGACCCCCTGTCGCCGATGGACTCGACCGAATTCACCAACCAGCTGGTGCAGTTCAGCCAGGTTGAACAATCGATCAACACCAACCAGAAGCTGGACAGCCTGCTGTCCCTGCAACTGGCCAGTATCTCCAGTGTCGCACTCGGCTATGTCGGTCTCGACGTTACCTATACCAGCGCCGAGATGAACTTCGACGGCACTAAGGAAATCGATATCAACTACGGCCTCTCGGAACAGGCTTCGGTGGCCAAGATCAATATCTACGCCGAGGATGGATCGCTGGTCCGCTCGATGGATGCGCCGAAATCCCCCGGGGCCCAGAAAGTCGTCTGGGACGGCAAGGATAACAGCGGCAACATCATGGAGCCGGGAACATACAGCGTAAAAATCGATGCCGCCAATAAAGACGGCAAGCCGATGACCGTCAGCACTGCCGTATCCGGCAACGTGCGCGGCATCGAGTCACAGGATGGCGTGATTTACCTGCTGGTTGGTGAGCGTGCAATCGCCCTGAGTTCGGTGATCAATGCCAGCGTCCCTGAACAAACCGCGAGCACGACGACAGAAGACGACACAACAGAGAGCTAACGACTGAAACGGGTGCCGATGAGCGGCACCGGACAACAGAACACTTATAGTATGGAGGCGTAAAATGAGTCTTTTTGGAGCACTTTTTACAGGCGTATCGGGTCTGGGAGCACAATCCCAGTCCACAGCCATGATTTCCAATAACATCGCCAACGTGAATACGATCGGCTTTAAACGCTCGGAAGCAGCGTTCTACAGCCTTGTGACATCCGAAGGTCGTTCATCGAAATACTCGCCGGGTACAGTGGCTGTGAACCGCGTGCAGCGCGTGAACCAGCAAGGTCCGGTGCAGCAGACAGGCTCGACAACCGATGCCGCCATTTCCGGTAACGGCTTCTTTACCGTCAAGCGCGACGCCAACAGCGATCAGGAATTCCTGTATACCCGCAGCGGATCGTTCAGCGAAGACGCGCAGGGTCTTCTGCGCAATACTGCTGGCTTCGTCCTCTACGGCTGGCCGATCGACGCGAACGGCGACCTGCCCAACAACCAGGGCGATCTGACATCGCTTGTACCGGCTGACGTCGCTTTCCTCGGCGGTCTGACACGCCCGACATCCAGCGGTGAAATTTCACTGAACCTCGATGCTGACGAAGTCGACTCTATCCTGGGCAGCGTATCGACCTCGCCGCCCGACTTCACACGCGGCCTGACCGTGTATGACAGCCTGGGCTCGGCACAGGTTCTGACATTCGAATACACCAAAACCTATGGCCCGCAAGGGACATCGGCTGGTACGGTGGGCGATCTGTCCGCGACGGACAACCTCGTGAACGATGTCGGCATGACTGTCGGCAACCAGTTCTCGATCTCTGTCGATGGCGGCCCGGCCTCCACATTCACTGTGACATCAACATCCACCGTGAACGACATTATCACGTTTGTGAATGCGGTTGCCGGTGCTGAAGCATTCCTTGGCAATGACGGGGAACTGGTCTTCCAGCGTACGGAATTCGAGGGCGGCGCAGCGCAAAACATAACACTGGCGAACATCAGCGGCTCCCCGCTGATCGGTCTGGGTATGCAGGCCGGCGTCTATTCTTCCAACGACCTGTCCACAGCAACAGTCATGGCCACGGGCACAACAGCCGGCCTTGTTGACGGCACACCCGGTCCAGCAACAACATTGGCAGCACTGGGCCTGCTTGTGGGCGATACATTAACCATGGATCTCGATGGATCAGGCGCACCGTCAACATTCACAGTTGGTGCTGGTGACGATATCGACGATATCACAGCCTTTATTGATGGCGTCACAGGTGTTCCGGGATCCGCCGTTATCGATGGTCTTGGCCGCCTGCAAGTCACACACAGCCGTCTCTCCCCGCTGGATGCCACCATCGGCTTCGGCGGCGTGAACGTGGCAGCAGCACTGGGCCTCAGCACGACCCAAAGCTATTACGCCGCCGGTTACGGCAACGGCTCGGCAGCCGATACGCCGCCCTACAGCTCGGGTGGTTACCCGTCACCGCAAACGCTGCCGGGTGATGCCGGATACAACAGCCGCGGCTGGTGGAACCTGCGTGTTGTTCACCCGAATGGCACAACACTGAGCAACGGTCTGGTGAACTTCACCGGCGGTGGCGAATTGAACGCTCTCCCTGACTCCAGCGGCAACATTGATCTGAATATGACCCAGATCGACTGGGGTAACGGTTCTGATCCGCAGAATATCGATATCGATATCGAACGTTTCAG
>JAMHVA010000110.1:0-1938 GCA_035904625.1 Alphaproteobacteria bacterium
ATCCTGGCCTTCCTTGATGCTGCGGGAACCGACAACGGTACACAGGACAGTCGTGCCACCCATTGTGGCCATGACGGCGCCGTCAGCCTGACGGGCGATTTTGCCGGTTTCGAGCGTGACTTTTTTGCCGCCGAAATCGAATTCTTTACGGTAGACGTTAAACATGTAGTTTTCCTTTTTTGTTTGTCATCCCGAGCGAAGTCGAGGGATCCCTATAGCCCAAACCGGGTCAGATCCCTCGGCTACGCTCGGGATGACGTATAATGAAAGACGCTTATGCGCGGGGGATGGGTTCGGTGGACGATCAAAACCAGTCAAAATGGCTGGGCTTAACTGTCAACCGGAACACGTCTACCGTGCCCTTGCGCCGACTTGAGGGTTATCGCACCTTAAGGGCTGAAGTGCAAGGTAAAATAGGGGTTTCATAAGGTTATTAAACATAACAACAGAAAGATTGAGTTGCATTCGGCGGGCGATCCGGCACATATGTCATAGCATAAAGTCGTAATGAAATAATGACGGGGAGAGTCCAATGGACCATACGAACGCCACCTGCGAAGCGCATGAACTTTTTAATATCGCCAGCCGTGTTTCCTCATACGTAACAGGTCTGGATATGGTTCTCATGGAGGAGACAGGACTGCTCGAAGTGTTGGGCGAACAAATTTCCAAAGACGAAATAGGCCGGCAACAATATAGTCCGATTTTCAAGGCTATGAGTGAAGATGAAAAAGGCGCGTATGACGAATTGGCCGCCGAGATTGCGGCCGTTGGCAAAATGAGCCTGATTGTGGATGCGGCCAAGCCGTCATTATCCGATACTTTTATCAGCCGCGTTTCTGTGGCGTCGATCAAGATGCAGGAATTGCTGGTATCGGTGGCTGTCCGCGCCGGATTATTAACAGAGGAAGAACTGATTGATCAGATGGGGCAGGATTCTCGTGATGAACTTCACGTCGCGCTGTTGTATAAGAACGATGCGCCGCTTCTGTCTCTGATCGTGCAGGGCGCTTCGTTGAGACCGTAACTATTTGAATAATCAGGGGATCGCTAATGAACTACCTTGTCCTTATGCGCCATGGCCAAAGCCAGTGGAATCTCGAGAACCGCTTTACGGGCTTCCACAATATCGACTTGAGCGATCAGGGCCGTGCCGAGGCCAAAGCCGCCGGCCAGCGCCTGAAGGATGCGGGTATCAAATTCGATCAGGTCTTCACCAGCACGTTGCAGCGCGCCTATAACACGGCGGAAATCGCCCTGAACGAGGCCGGGCAGGGCGACCTGTTTGCCGGGGCCGTGAAGCATGACGATCTGCGCGAGCGTGATTACGGCGACCTGACGGGCCTGAACAAGGATGAAACCCGCCAGAAATACGGTGATGAGCAAGTCCATATCTGGCGCCGTTCTTATGACGTGCAGCCACCGGGCGGCGAAAGCCTGCAGGACGTGGTGGAAAACCGCGTGCGCCCGTATTTCACAAAAGAAATTAAGCCGCTGCTGGATCAGGGGAAAAACATCCTTGTTGCCGCCCACGGTAACAGCTTGCGTGGTATTTTGATCGTTCTGGGGGCTGAAACCCCGGAAACTATCAACAAGGCCGAGATTCCGACGGGCTCTCCCCTTGTATTTGAGCTGGAAAACGGGAAAATTGTAGGGCGCTATTATCTGGACGACAAAGCTGCCGCTTAATTACATAATATATTGACGGCAGCCCCGGCGTTCGATAGTCTCTATAAAACAACAGGGAATGTGTATGTCTGACAACCCGCTGAAAAAAATGCTCAAACACCCGTTTGAGGTACATGCCAGCCAAGCCACGGAAGACGCCGCGGCGATGGAAGAAGACGGGTATTTTACTCCTGATCTCTACTTTAATAACACCCCCGACGGGCTATGGTCGGCCACGACGTTGCGTCGCTTTATCGTGAAAATGGGGTA
>JAMHVA010000111.1:0-3442 GCA_035904625.1 Alphaproteobacteria bacterium
AGCCAGAAAATCAGCGCGGGCACAGCCATGCCGCCGATGGCCGCGACGGTCGGCAGCAAGGCCTTTTCAAAGCCCGCCAGTTGCCCGCGAATAAGCTCACGCTTGATCTCCAGCCCGACAAGGAAAAAGAAAATCACCATCAGGCCATCATTGACCCAGTGCAGTACCGATTTATTCAGGTGCATGCCCGGAATATCGATGCCGAAATGAACCTCGTTCAGGATATGGTTGTAAAGAAACGCCAGCGGCGAATTGGCAATCACCAACGCCACAATCGCTGCGATCACCAGCGTAATGCCCCCTGCGGCTTCCATCTTGAAAAAATCTGACTTCGCATTCAGGAGCTGGATATAAAGGCTGCGCATGGATTTTTCCTGATAAGGGCGATATGATCGGGTCTGCTTATTATGATTCTTCAAATATGATCAGGCAAGGAAAACCGGACATGCTGACGCAGGAAATTATTATTAAAAAACGCAGCCGCGAAGCATTATCCGCTGACGAAATTCATCAGTATGTAAAAGGCGTTGTCGACAAGTCCGTGGGCGAAGGCCAGATTGCAGCCATGTGCATGGCGATTCTGCTCAACGGTATGGATAAGCAGGAACGCGTCAACCTGACCATGGCGATGGCCGATTCAGGCACACGGCTCAACTGGTCCGAACTCAATCTCGATGGCCCTGTGCTGGACAAACATTCGACAGGCGGCGTGGGCGACAAGGTATCGCTGATGCTGGCCCCCATCATCGCGGCCTGCGGCGGATATGTGCCCATGATCTCGGGCCGGGGTCTGGGCCACACCGGCGGCACGCTTGATAAAATGGATTCCATTCCGGGCTATGTCAGCCAGCCTGATCTGGAGCGGCTGAAACGGGTTGTGAAAGATGTCGGCTGCGCGGTTGTCGGTGCCACATCCGATATCGCCCCGGCCGACCGCACGATCTATGCCGTGCGTGATGTCACCGGCACGGTCGAAAGCATGGATTTGATTACGGCCTCGATTCTCTCGAAAAAACTGGCCGCCGGGCTGGAGGGTTTGATTCTGGATGTCAAATTCGGCAGCGGCGCATGGTTTGCCGATTATGATCGAACGAAAATCATGGCGCAAACGCTGGTCGATGTCGCGAACGGCGCGGGCCTGCCCTGCCGCGCGCTGATGACCGATATGAATGAAATTCTGGGCCGTACCGCCGGAAATGCCATCGAAGTGCGCGAAGCGATTGAATTTTTGCGCAACGAAAATATCGATCCGCGTTTATATGAAGTCACAATGGGATTATGTGCTGAATTGCTGGCCCTGGGGGGCATCGCTGAAACCGCCGATGAAGGCCGCATGATGGCCGAGCGCCATCTGGAAGATGGCCGTGCCGCCAGTTTCTTCGACCGCATGGTGCATGCACTGGGCGGACCGTCCGATATCATCGACACATTCGATAAATATTTGCCGCTGGCCCCGCATATGATCGAGGTCTGGCCGGAAACGCCGGGCATCGTCCGTGCCGTCGATACCCGCAAGGCCGGTATCGCCGTCATCGAACTGGGCGGGGGCCGCCGTCTGGCGACGGATAAAATCGACCATGGCGTCGGGCTGGCCTCGGTTGCGGCGATTGGCGAAAGCGTGGGCAAGGGCGGGCGCCCTCTCTGCATCATGTTTGGCCGCGATCCCGACAGCCTGAAACGGGCAGAAAAACTGATTCGCGAATCGTGGGTCTTGGCAGCACCCGGCGAAAAGATTATAAAGGGCCCAGCCATCAGCGAAAGTATACGCCCCTGAGTCACTCTCTGTTCCGCCAAAACCTCCATGCCATCATGCTCTGCGTGATCGGCTGGTTCATGTTTTCGGTTCTCGATGCTTTCACCAAACACTTCACGGAAACCTACAGCGTCATCCACCTGCTCGCCATGAGCAGCACCATGGGCACGGCCCTATCCGCCGGATGGATTTTTTACCGTTATGGCTGGGCCGGTTTTAAAACGAAAAACTGGAAGCTGTTTATCCTGCGCGGCGTTATTATCATTTTCGGTGCTTTCTCGACCCTGAAAGCGCTGTCCATGATTACGCTGGCTGATTTCTACGGCATTGTCTTCATGTCGCCCTTCCTCGTCACGATCATGTCTGTCCTGATCCTCAAAGAGAAAATCGGCATCCACCGCATCGCTGCGTTGATTGTCGGCTTTATCGGCGTGCTGATCCTTGCCGGTCCCCAGATGAACAGCAGCCCCGAAGGGTTGTTCTGGGTATTCATCGCTACATTTCTGGGCAGTTCATCGACGATCCTGATCCGCAAGATCGGGCGGGAAAAAGTGACCGCGATTTTCGCTTTTGTCCCGGCGTTTTCCACCATGGTCATTTATGTGCCGCTGGCGCTTGTCATGCATGAAAAACTGCATATCCCCGCCCCGGCATGGGAACTGGCCTACCCCTTCCTGCTGGGCACACTTGGCTTTTTCGGCTTCATGGCCTATAGCTTCGGCCTGACCCGCGCCACCGAAACCGCGCTGATATCGCCGTTCCACTACACTCAGATGGTGTGGGGCGTTCTGTTCGGGTATATGTTCTTCGGCGACCTGCCGACCCCGACGACCATCATCGGATCGGCTGTTATTTTGGCAGCCGGCCTGTATATCCTCTGGCGTGAATATGTCCTGCACAAGGTCAATCATTCAGTTTCAACGACAGTAACGGCTTCCGGGACGGTATCACTGCCGGATTCCTGACCGCCACCGCTTCAGAACGCTGCACCGACTTCTCCTCGCTACGTTTATAGACATAAACGCCCAAAACCGACAGTCCGATCCCCCAGATCATGCCCAGCGATTCCATCGCCTGCAGAACGACGCTCGATTCCGACGTTTTAAAGACAATGACGTAAGCAATCGCGAACATCTGCGCTGCCCACGTAAACGCCATCAGATAACCAAACGTCGGACGCATCCGGCGCACATACGTGTCACTGGATGCCACTTCCGCTCGCAGGCTTTCATTAATCTGCTGATACGCCATCTGCTGTTCGCTCATTTTCATTTCCGCCAGCTTCTCGGCATGGCGATTGGCTTCCGCCAGCTGTTCCGGGGTAATCCGGCCTGCTGAAATGATATCGCCCAGTTTCCCCAGCGTTGCCGCCGCCCCTTGCGCCGCCGGATGATCGACCTGTTTCAATGCGCCGCCGATGATTTCCGCCAGCACGGGAAGGCCCAGTTGTAAAAGTAATGGTGATGTCATGTCAGTATCCTGTAAAAAATGTGAGACCCGATCACAGCCGTTGGTTTTTGCCCGTGAATCCAGAAGGGGTAAATGCCGCGCACATGGTAATGCGTGGCCCGGTCCGTCGGATCGGCCAGTGCCCCGGCCAGCATCTTGCGTGCAATATTCATCGCCACAGCAAACACGCGGTCGCGCCGGTCAACATTCAGAAGTTTCCGGTAATTCAGATCATCCTTG
>JAMHVA010000112.1:0-5019 GCA_035904625.1 Alphaproteobacteria bacterium
TTCTCGGTTTCATAACGAAACAGGGATATATCCTTCATGTATTTAGGCGCGGCCTTCCTTCGCGAAAATTTTCTCAAAGCGTTTGAGACGCCGATCAAGACGGAAAATACCGTCCTGAAGGTGCCGCATGCCGATGATGCGGCAGCGATCGCGCAGTTCTTCAATGCTGATGATTATGATATCCGCCGTCGCTGGAAATGGGGCACGGACGAAGATTTTACCGAAGGCTATGTTCTATCTAGCCTTCTGGACTTCCTTGATGAAGGGAATGCCAACAGAGATATCTTTATGTTGAATATTTATTCATCTGATCGCTCAGAGCAATTTGGATTTTTGCAGTTCTATGGCATGGGGAAGAAACCTGTAACGGGCATCAAGTTTTATCTTTTACCCTCCCATCATCATTCCGATCTGGCGGGTGAAGTGGTTCAAGCTGTGATGGATCGTACATCGCCTGCGGGTCTCATGGTACGGGCGCAGCCATTTATTCCCGGCATTCTTCAATCGGCGTTTGCGTCTGCCGCAGGGGGCGCTGTTGTGACGCCACGTCTGAGCATACGGCCCTACATTCGGTCTGATCATGATCAATTGCTGAAACTTCATAGTGGGCGGAGGTCTGGCGAGCATGGCTATCATGAACAGAAAATCATGGAAACCGAATTAGGCAATTTAAACGCCGGAGTCTTCAGACAATCAGATGGTGAGCTGGTTGGTGAAATTCACTTCTGGCAAGATACACACGGTCGCCCGCGCATGGGTTATCACATCGCGCCTTTGTATCAGGGACAGGGGCTGGCTTCGGAAGCGCATAAGGCCTGTATTGAATGGAGTGACGGCGTTCTGCCCGTTCCGGTGACAAGGGCTGAATTCCTGTCCGATAACCATGCTTCGGAGGCTGTCCTCAGAAAATCGGGTTTTCACAGGACGGGCGAGATGGCGTCCGAAGTTCCCGGGTTTGAAGACAAGCCCATGGTTTGCGTGGCGCGCACGTTAGCTCCGCGCTGATTTTTGTGGTCTTTGGCCCCACTTTTCCCTTATAAAGCAGATTGTTATTGCGTATTTGCTCTATCTCGTTCCGAGGGTGTCATGACGGGTGATACAAGCCTGAAATTAAGAAGTATCGTTGAAAATCTGTCCCTCAATCCGGGGGCGGAAATTGTTCGCTATGGTCGCCGCAAGGCGGGTGTTTTATCGCTGGGGCAGGGTGAGGGCGATATGACGACGCCTGAATTCATCATTCGCGCCGCCGAGAAAGCGATGATGGCGGGCAAGACATTCTATGGACCGGTTCTGGGGCATGAGGAACTGCGCCAGGAGATTGCAACATATTACGCTCGCCTGCATGGTGTGGATTTACCGTCCCATCGCGTGTTTGTTACGGGTTCGGGCACGACGGCCATGCATCTGGCGCTAACCGCCATTCTCGATGAGGATGATGAAGCCGTGGCTGTGACGCCGATCTGGAAGAACCTGCTGGGCGCGGTCGAGCTTGCCGAAGCGCATGTGAGGGAAGTGCCCTTGCTCCATAAGGGCGGACACTGGCATCTGGACCTGCAACAATTATTCGATGCGTGCACGTCGAAGACCCGTGTGATGCTGATTACATCGCCGTCTAACCCGGCGGGATGGGTGATGACGCGTGAAGAAATGCGCGCGGTTCTGGAATTTGCGCGCGCGCGGGATATCTGGATTCTTTCGGATGAGGTTTATGCCTGCACGACCTATGACATGTCGCATGCACCGAGCTTTCTCGAGGTCGCCGAGCCGGATGACAAATTGTTCATCGTCAACAGTTTCTCGAAGAACTGGGCGATGACGGGCTGGCGTCTCGGATGGCTGGTCGGCCCGGCTTCGGCGGAAGCGCATATCCGCGATATCGCGATTTACGACAATATGGGCCCGCCCAGCTTTACACAGTTCGGTGGCATTGAGGCCCTGCGCCATGGCGAGCCGTTTATCCAGCAGCAGCTTGATCTGTGGCGTGCGAACCGCGATCTGGTGCATCAGGCGTTCCATCAGACCAACCGGATCGAGGCGGAGAAGCCTGCTTCCACGTTCTACAGCTTCTTCCGTGTCGATGGTGAGCCAGACTGCCTCGCGTTCGCGCGCCGCCTCATTGATGACGTATCGCTTTCGATTGCGCCGGGCTGTGCTTTCGGTAAAGTGGGCACAGGGTATATGCGCATGTGCTTCGCCGTTTCCAAGCCGAAGCTGGAAGATGCGCTGGATCGTCTGCAGACGGCTCTGAAGGGATAATCAAATCATGAGCAACATGCGTGGTTATTTCGGCGTCGGCGTCGAGGGGATCAGCAAGGAAGGTAATATCGGCAACCTGCTGCGTTCGACTCATGCCTTCGGCGGCAGTTTCTTTTTCACGATTGCGCCGGGGCTGGATGTCGAGGCGATGCGCGTGTCCGATACATCGGGGGCGTTCGATCATATGCCCTATCACCAATATGACAGTGTTGGCGATTTGATGCTGCCGCAGGGCTGCACATTGGTGGGGGTCGAACTGACGCCCGATTCCATCGAACTACCCAGCTTTCGCCATCCGATACGGGCGGCTTATGTGCTGGGCCCTGAAATGGGAAGCCTGTCACCGGCGCTGATGGAGCGGTGCGAGATGACGATCAAGATTCCGATGAAGTTTTGCGTCAATGTCGGCGTGGCGGGCGCGATTGTCATGTATGACCGCCTGATTTCCAATGGCCGCTTTCCCGACCGCCCGGTCACAATGGGCGGGCCGGAGATGGGGGCACTCAAACCCGTCGGGCCGCATCGCACACGCCCGTTCTCGCGCAAGAAAGATCGCGCATGAGAGGGCTTGTTTATGCCGCTCTCCTTCTTTCCTTTCTGCCGGGCACGGCACGGGCGTCCGACCGGGTTCTGGCGGTCCAGCCTTTCCCGGCCACAGCCAATGAACGTGTCCTGAAAGATCCCTATCTCTGGATGGAATCATATTCTCAGGCCGTGCAGGCTGTGCGGGCGATCAACGCTAAAGGCCTCCTGATGATCGAATCGTGGAGCGAGGTCGAGCCCAGGGTCGGCGCTTATGATCAGGAAAAAATCCCTCGTGATCTGAAACTGAACCATATCGGTACGTTCGATCAGGTACTTCTGGGGATGCAGATCATCAATACTGTGAAACGCGAGGTTCCCAAGAACTTGCGGAAGAAGGCGTGGGATGACCCGGCAATGATCGGTGCGTTCCGCGATTATATCAACTGGCTGGCGCCGCAGATTGCCGGTCAGGTCGATATGATTTCGATTGCCAATGAAACCGATGTTTATTTTAAAGACTATCCGGATGAACTGGATGCGTTCTTGGTTTTCCAGAAACAGGCGCTGGACCATATCCGCATCGCGCTTCCCGGGGTGAAGGTCGGTGTGACGGTGACATTCGAAGGGCTGGAGAATGGTCGTGCGCCGTTGCTGGAATCCCTGACTCGTGATTCCGATATGGTCATCATGACCTATTACCCCTTCGGCAAGGATGGCCGTTTCAGGCCCGCCGATGCGCCGCTGACCGATTTCCCGCGCATGGTAGAGTTTGCCGGAACCAAGAAACTGATCCTGCAGGAAGTTGGTTACCCGACCGCGGCGTCGGTCGGTGGGTCGGAAGAGGTGCAGGCCGCGTTTGTCGCTTCCGCGTTCCAGGCATGGTCGCAGTCGGCGGATGCGATCCCGTTCCTGAGTTTTTTCATGCAGCACGATTTTGCACCGCAGACCTGCGGCGCGCTTTCCGGTTACTACGGGGCGGGGGCTGAGGGGATTATTCATGACATGCTGTGCACTTTAGGGCTGCGATACGTGGACGGGCGGCCCAAGAAGGCGTGGCCGGTTCTGGTTGAGTCGGCGAAGGCGCTGCCCTGACCGGCCCGATTTTTCCGTTTTGCTGCCGTCTCTCGCGGGGCTATACTCTGTAATACTATATAAGTCTTCTCCGTTGGGGCTGGTTCCGGCCCGGTTCACCAATGTTATAGAAATAGGATGTAATCGATGCTGAAACGAATCCTGACGCTGGCAACCGTTGCCGTTCTGTCTGTTTCTGCCCTTCCGTCAGCCGCACAGGCACAACAGGCGGCAGAGCCCGCCAGCATCGGCGTTTTCGGCAAATGGGAAGCGTGGCAACTGGATGAGCCGAGTGGCAAGGTGTGCTACATGCTGGCGCGTCCTGACAAGGATTCCGGCGCCTACAAGACGCGCGGCAATATATATGTGCTGATCACGCACCGCCCGGCTGAGGGGACGAAGAATGTCTTCAGCTATATCACCGGCTATGAGTACAAAGCCAAAAGTGCGGCGAACATAAAAATCGGTGACAAGAAATTCAGCCTGTTTACGCAAGGCGAGACGGCCTGGGCGGCGGATGCCGATACTGATAATGCGCTGGCCGAAGCGATCCGCAAGGGTTCGACCATGGTTGTGACCGGCACGTCTTCGCGCGGCACAGTGACGACGGATACATTCAGCCTGAAAGGATCAGGCGGCGCACATGACGCCATCGGCAAGGCGTGCGGGATATAGGGCGTCCATCGTTTTCGTTCGGACGGCGTCACATTTCGGCTCACGTATGTTTTATACGCCTCGCCTCATGTTTCTGGCCGAACATAAACGCTGGTAGCCCTCGTTGTTAGATCCGGATTGTTTGTTGTCATAATTACATAATTTTGTCGATTTTCAACGATATCCCCCTAAATAACCTTTGATTACGGAAACCCAACATTGCGATGGCGGTTTTACTATGCTACCCAATCACAATCCCGTGTACATTATAAGTGCAGTTCATCCTTTCTTCATAAACTGCCGGGAACGACAACAGGGCGTTACAACGGGGTTTTTTGGAGTAACAAGGCAAGTACTGGTGACTGCCGCATAGATTTTCACAGCCCGAATTCAATCCATGGCAACGCCTGCTGTGCAGGCTGAACGGTTATGTTCCCGTTCGCCATCGTGATGTTCTCACACGCGAAGGCAAGCTGCGCTTTCGCTATGTATTGTCGGGCGTATCCACCTGTC
>JAMHVA010000113.1:0-5948 GCA_035904625.1 Alphaproteobacteria bacterium
GTCAGTTGCATGTTCAGCAACAGCGCACCGACCGACATCATCTCGTCGCTTTCGATGCCGATCCCCTTCAGGCTGGCGACGCGCACCACGCTGAACAGGACCAGATCATAGATATCGACAAAATAGCCAAGCGCCGCGATCAAAATCGTCATCGTGACTTTACGGTCGGCTTTCAGGCTGTCCCACAGGCTTTGCATATGAAGTCTCCCCTTACGGGGAAAACTTTATGCCACGGCGGGTTCAAGGGCAATATGTGGCGGTGACCAGTTCGACCACTTCGACAGTCACGGCGCTGTGGGGGTGCCGGTCTTCGGGTACGTGCGTCCGGGCGATTTGTTGCAGCAGCGAAGACAGTTCTTTCTGCGCTTCGATCGTGCGTCCTTGCATCAGCTTGAATGTGATATGGATCATCGCGGCATCACGGCCCTGATCGCCGACGATATAATCAGCCAGTCTGATTGCACGGGTTTTTATGCGGCTGCTGGCAATATTGTATTTGCCATCCAGCGCCTGATGCATGTCCCGCAGCAAGGCGGGCACATTCAGGTCCGCCTCCAGATTATCCGAATATTCAACGGTCAGGTGCGGCATGATTGGTTACGCCACCGCTGCATACAACGCGACGGCTGCCGCATTGGATACGTTCAGGGACGGGATCGGGCCATCCATGCGGATTTTCACCAACAGGTCACAATGTTCCTTGACCAGATGGCGCAGCCCCGGGCCTTCCGAACCCAGCACCAGCGCCAGACGCTCATGGCCTTTCAGCGAATCGACGGTTTGCTCGCCGCGCTCATCAAGGCCCGCCACGACGTAACCTTCCGCCTGCAGGGCTTCGATGCTGCGCGACAGGTTGGTTTCATACGCAACCATGACATGCTCGATCGCGCCGCTCGCGGCCTTGGCCACCACGCCGCCCAGCTCGGGCGCATGACGGCGCTGCATAATAATGCCGTCTGCTCCCAGGGCGCAGGCACTGCGGATGATCGCACCGACATTATGCGGGTCTGTCACCTGATCCAGAATCAGAACCACGGAACGCTTTTTCGCCTTTGCCTTGGTAATGATGTCCTGAATAAAAATCTCTTCCGGTTCGGCGGCATAAATCGCGACACCCTGATGCACGGCTTCGCGCGGCAGGTGCTTGTCCAGATCTTCGCGACCCACCAGAGTCGGTTCTGGCCGGTGAATACCGGCGCTGCGTGCTTCCTCGATTACGGGTGCGAACAGTTTCAGTTCTTCCGGTGTCGTGTACAGCGCGTTGATCGTGCGTGACGGATTGGTCCACGCCGCCTTGACGGCATGCTGGCCCCAGATATTCGCCTGAATGCGGACGCGCGGCGTTGTCGTGCCGCTCAGCTTGTCGGCGCCGATTTTTGGCTTGCGCGCGCGCGGTGTTTCCTCTGCCGCGTCTTCGTCAAAGCGACCTTTGAAAGGCTTGCGCTCTGCATATCTGCCCTCTGACGCCGGGCGGCCTTCACGCTTCGGTTTACGCGGTGCGTCTCCCTCATCACGCATATAACGGCGTGGTGTGCGGTCGGAACGCTCTGCGCTCTCCTCACGGCGTGGGCCGCGTGATGGGCGTTCATCACGATCACCATAGCTGCGACGTGGCTTCTCGTCGCGATCCCCGTAAGAACGGCGCGGTCTCTCTTCGCGGTCACCACTATAGGAACGTTTTGGCTTATCGTCGCTATAGGAGCGACGGGCAGGACGCTCGTCACGGTCACCGTAGGAGCGTTTGGGCTTGTCTTCGCGGTCACCACTATAGGAACGTTTGGGTTTATCATCACTATAGGAGCGACGGGCAGGACGTTCGTCACGATCACCGTATGAACGTTTGGGCTTGTCCTCACGGTCTCCATAGCTGCGTTTGGGGCGATCTTCTCCATAAGCGGCGCGTTTCGGGCGCTCTGAGCGGCCCTCATCTCGGCTGCGGCTACCGCCGGAACGGCTGAATCCTGCGGATTTTTCGCCTGAACGCCCTTCGGAACGGCCACCTGTGCGCCCGCCTGAACGACCGGCGGGTTTGCCTGATCTACCACCTTTATTGCCAAATTCGCGTGCCATGGGGGCTCCGTTTCGTATTGTTTTTCAAGAATTATGCGCCCGGACAATACTCGGACTTGACAGATAAAGCAAAAACCTTTTTCTTGTGCGGGCTTAAGCAATACCAGATCCTTATGGAGAGATGGCTGAGCGGTCAAAAGCACCTGACTGTAAATCAGGCGCCTTCGGGCTACGTAGGTTCAAATCCTGCTCTCTCCACCATTTTTTAAAAACCCGCCGCAAGGCGGGTTTTTACTGGCCGCAAAAGACCAATGTCTGCGCAGCATCCGGCTGTCGTCATGTTCAGCATGACGGAGGGGGGATGGCCGCCATTACTTGACATATTTATTTTCCTATTTAAAACTGAAGTTGTGTTTTGCAGACAATGTACTCAGGGGCAAAATATCGATGGGTAAAAAGGAAGCTGCCATGTCTACAGTATTGGGAAATATTGGCCAAACAGACAAAGCTGTTTTTATCACCAAAGACGTCTCGACCAGCGAAACGCCGATGTATAATCCCTATGATAAAAACTACTACTTCGTAGATATCGAATACGGTGATGTTCATCAATACAATCCCCAAACGGGCGTTGATAAAAAATGGCATTTGGACAAAGGCATGGTTGGCGGGCTTGTCGTGAATGGGGACGGCTCGCTGATTGTCAACGCAGAAGAGGGTTTGTTTGCGTTTAACCCTGCCGATGAGGCGTTGGCGAAAATTAGCGATATACAAACGGCCCGGCCCGGTAAGCATAAAATGCGACCGAATGATATGAACGTCATTCCCTTGGCGGATGGTTCCAGCCGTGTTTTGATTGGCTGTATTCCCGTGGATCGCACGAAAGTTGCCGCTGATGAAAAACCGAGCGTGACTTACGTCCTCGATCCGAAATCATTGGCATTGAAAGCGATCTGGGACAACCATGTGACCAGTAACGCTCTCTGCGGCTATACTGAAAATGGCGAGAATGTTGTCTTTTACGCGGAGACGGATAAAAACCACAATCCGCGTATGTGGCGCGCGAATTATAATGCGGCGACGGACGTACTTGAAAACGAGGTTTTGTTTCTGGACAGGGATGGTTTTCAGGGCGGTCGCCCGGACGGTGCGCATATTATTGAGGTGAATGGCCGGAAATTGGTGGCTGTAGCCAATCTGGATACACATCGCGTGGTTGGGTATGATGTTCATACAAGCGAGCCGGTTATGAGCGTGGATGCGCCTGTCACACCTGATGAAGAATTAACTTTGACACACTCCGTATTTGGCCCTGATGCCAATGGCCATACGATTTGTCTGATAAATTCATCAAAACGTAAAAAGCCTGATGGCGGCGTTAAATTGGGCGTGGCTGTGATTGTCCCGATTAAAAGTGAGTTTAATGTTAAGTCCTTGCAGGCTGTTGCAGTGGGATATCCCTCTTTTGACGTGTTGACGGAAAATAAAACAATCGAAAAAGTTGTGGCACAATTTGTGTCACGTATTTCTGTTTCACAAAGCCCGTCATCACCATAAAAAACCCCTGATTTTTCAGGGTTTTTTTATTATCTGTCATCCAGGGGTATCAGTTCGCTTTCCCCATGCGCTCCTCAATAAATATTTTGACGGCCTGATAATCGGTCTTGCCGCTGCCGAGGACAGGCATCTTGGCGATAGGGATCACAGATGCCGGTACAGCCAGGGGCGTGATGCCTTGCGCTGACGCATAAGATGAAAGGCTCTCCCGGCGCGGGTCTTCCTGCGTTGTCAGAAGCACGAGTTGTTCCCCCTTGCGCGCATCAGGAATGGCGATAATCGCATTCTGCGTGCCCGGCCATACGCTGTCGGCGATCTGCTCCGCATGGGCCAGCGATACCATCTCGCCTGCAATCTTGGCGAAACGCTTGGCCCGGCCCAATATTGAAATATAGCCCTCGGAATCGATCGAGACGATATCTCCGGTATCATGCCAGCCGTCTTCCGGGGGCTGTAAGACGCCTGGGTTGTCAGATTTGTAATAGCCCAGCATGACGTTCGGGCCGCGCACGTAAAGGCGGCCGCCTTCGGTGACGCCGGGGACATCCTCCAGCTTGTAAATCAGGCCGGACATGATGCGGCCGACGGTGCCGTCCTTCTGGTGCATGGCTGAATTGACGGCAATCGCCGGGGCGGCTTCCGTCGCGCCGTAACCTTCGAGAATCTGAACGCCGAATTTTTTCAGATACAACATGCGGGTGGCGTCCTTGACCTTTTCGGCACCGGCGAAAATATACCGCATGCGATAGAAGTCATAGGCATTGGCCATGCGCGCATATCCCTGCAGGAATGTATCGGTCCCGAACATGATGGTCGCGTTCGCTGAATAAACCATTTCTGGAACGATGCGATAATGCAGGGGGCTGGGGTAAAGGAATGTCCTGACGCCCGAAAGCACGGGCAGCAGCGTGGCGCCCGTCAGGCCGAATGAATGGAACATCGGCAGGCAGTTAAAGACAATATCCTGCTGGTTAAAATCAACCCGTGAGGACAATTGCACGATATTGGCCATGATATTCGCGTGACTGAGGACAACGCCTTTCGGCTCGCCTTCCGATCCCGATGTGAACAATATGACCGCCGGCATATCGGGCGTGACGTTCTGCCGTTTGTGGATGGCCTCCGGCGATGACACCAGGGTCCTGACCTTGTCCATGAACGAAATGGTCTTCCTGATATCTTCGAGATAGACAATTTCGGTATGCTGCGCCAGTTGCGCGATGACGTCTGTCAGCCGTGCCGCGTCAATGAAACGGCGCGATGTCAGAACGGTTCTGACTTGCGCGGTACGGCATGCCGAGATCATGGCGTGCGCCCCCGTTGAGAAATTCAGCATCGCAGGAATGCGGCCATAGGCCTGTAACGCAAAGAATGTGACCACGGCTCCGGCTGAATTGGGCAGCAAGACTCCGACGTTTTCTCCCATGCTTGTGCGTTTCTCGATCTTCCGGCCCAGTGCCACAGTGCCCTGCAACAGCTTCTGGAATTTTAGCGGCTTGCGTTCGATATCCTCCAGAATGACGGCATGATCGCCGTTGACGTAACGCGCCTTCAGCAGGGCCTGATAAAGGGTTTGCTCGCGGTCGCCCGTCAGGAACATCATCTCTTCCATCAGGTTATAGAGCTGGCGGCTGGCGGCGGCACGCCGTGCGCGACCGCGCAGTTCAGGATCGATTTTAAAGTGTCGGGGTTCCAGAATCGTAATCGTGATCTTGGGGAAACTTTTCAGCGGCACCTTGCCCTTCAGACGGGCAAAAGCTGTGTGCTGGACGCCATCCAGACGGACCGGCAGGATAACGGCATCGGCCTTGTCGGCAATCATCCCCGGGCCGTCATAAACCTTCATCAGGGCTCCGGTTTCGGTCAGGCGTCCTTCAGGAAAAATGACGACATGCTTGTCCTCCTCAACCTTTCGAATAAGCCCTTTGAGCGAGAACGGATTGGTCGGGTCGAGCGGGAAGGCGTCAACCAGCTTGAGGAACGGTTTAACCCATACCCAGTTGGCGACGAAGCTGTTCACCGCGAACATCGGACGTCCGGGCAGGAACGCGGCCAGCAGGGGCGGATCGAGCAATGATACATGATTGCCGACGATGACGGCGCGCTTACCGGCCTTCTCGTAATTCTCAAGGCCGCGTATTTCTACTTTATAAACAACCTTGAACAGGGCTTGCAGAAGGCTTTTGAACAGATAGTCAGGAAGCAATCCGCAGATATAAACCGCCGCCAGTGCATTCAGCAGCGCGAAGGTCAGGAACAGGTCTCTGACTTCAAATCCGAACGCGATCAGGGCAACCGACAGCAAAGACGAAACGACAATGAAAAGAGCATTCAATATGGCGTTGCCGGCCATGATCCTTGCCCTGTGATCTGCCGGGGTC
>JAMHVA010000114.1:0-7701 GCA_035904625.1 Alphaproteobacteria bacterium
GGTTGTTGAAAAGCAGCAGCTGAAAAAATTCGAAGGCCGTTTCGGTACGTTCCTGTCTGCGGGCATGGGCGACGACAAGAAAGAAGAGAAGAAGTAATTCTTCTGCTTCAGGTAAAATTTCAAAGACGCCCCGTAAAGGGGCGTTTTTATTGGCCTTTATTTCCCTTTCCCCAAAGAAAGAGGCGCTCCCGTCGGAGCGCCCTGAAAAAATTGATGGGTATCTGGCTTTATTTTACAGCCGGAGCTACCGGTGCTGGCGCAGCCTGCTCTTTCTGTTTTACTTCGATGGCTTCCAGAACGGCCGGCGGTGTGTTATCGCCCGCAAGCTCTTTTACATCAAACAGTTCTTTCAGCGACAATTCGCTAATTGGTCTTACTTGGTCCATTTTCAATCTCCTAAGCTTGTCCCTGTATTCAGGGTTGCATCGCTTTTATCCCTGCTATGCAGAACTGTCAAACTTTAGTTTCGCACATGCAGCAATTGGAGTTTTTGCAAGTTTACTAAAAGGAAAATCAGTCACTTCCGGCTTTATAATTTCTTGCGCGCAGATATTCCTCTGAAGGAGCACCCTCGTCTATAGGCTCTACGCCACAGCGACTTACCGCGTACGAATTCCGCCAATCCTTATCTTTACTGCTATGAATGAGATACTTATTCCCGACCGAAAAATCTAAGCCCATCGCAGATTTTGAGAAGTGATAAATATCTACTTCTTTCAGAGATTCACCTTTATATACTTCCGAGACTTTGAACCTAGTGACAGTGGGCTTGCCAAACCAAATATCTATTATCTCGTCATTCCATCCTTCATCATGCAACTCTCCTCTCATCCTCTGAAGATCTTCCTGCTGCACCGCTGAAGAAACAGCTTCGCCTTTGAATACCAATTCATATTTATCCATATCAAGCCGTACACAGGACATGGCTTGCGCATTGGCAACTACAAACATGCTTATAACAAGAGTAGCACAGAGACTCTTCAGGCCCGCCATTAAGCGGCCTCAAGTTGCTTCAAAGCCTGAGACAGTTTTTGCAAGGTCGTGGTCCATTCAGCTTTCCGGGCCTTGTTTTCCTCAATGATCTCTTCCGGCGCATTCGCGACGAATTTCTGGTCAGCCAGCTTCTGGTCAACCTTCACGATATCGGAAGTCAGTTTCTCGATTTCCTTCTTCAGGCGGGCACGTTCTTTATCCAGATCAATGATATCGGCAATCGGCAAAGCCAGAACAGCCTCGCCCAGAACTGTCTGCACTGATCCCTTCGGTAACTCATTTGTTGTCAACTCGACTGTTTCCAGACGCGCCAGACGCTTGATCAAGCTATCATAGGTTTTTAGACGCATTTGTGTCGCCGAAGACGCATCTTTTACCAGCATGCGAATTTTTGCTGCCGCAGGCACGTTCATATCGGCTCGTACGCTGCGGATATCGGTAATCAGCTTACATAGCCAGTTGATTTCCTCAGCGGCCTCCGCGCTCTGGAAGCCTGCCGGATAATTCGGCCATTCTGCTTTCAGCAACAGGGCGCCCGGCGTGCGTTCTGCAATCTTCCGGTAAAGGGTTTCGGTAATATAGGGCATGTAGGGATTGAGCAAGACCAGCAATTGATCCAGCACCCATGCCGTGGTTTTACGTGTTTCTTCGGCTAATGCTGCATCATCACCGCCTTGCAGGATCGGCTTGGTGAATTCCAGATACCAGTCGCAGAAGGTGCCCCAGACAAACTGATAAACAGCCCCCGCCCCTTCGTTGAATTTGTAATCAGCCATAGACGCATCGATATCACCAGCCAGTCTGGCGACTTCCCCGATAATCCAGCGGTTCAGCAATCCCTTCACATTTGATGGATTAAAGGCGGGGTCAAGCTTGCAGCCGTTCATCTCGCAGAAATTGGCAACACTCCACAGCTTGGTGCCGAAATTCCGGTAGCCCTCAACACGATCTTCCGACAGTTTGACATCCCTTCCCTGCGCGGCCATCGCGGTCAGGGTAAAGCGCAGCGCGTCCGCGCCGTATTCGTTGATGAGCTCCAGCGGGTCCATCACATTGCCCTTGGACTTGGACATTTTCTGGCCCTTGGCATCACGGACCAGCGCATGGATATACACCTTACGGAACGGTACATCACCCATGAAGTGCATGCCCATCATCATCATCCGGGCGACCCAGAAGAAAATGATATCAAAGCCGGTAATCAACACGTCACCGGGATAATATTTCTGAAGTTCCGGTGTTTTGTCCGGCCAGCCCAGTGTCGAGAATGGCCACAGTGCGGATGAGAACCATGTATCGAGCACGTCTTCATCGCGCTTCAGTTCAACATCATTGCCAAATTGTTTGCGGGCGGCGGCGTATGCTTCCTCTTCCGTTTCCTCAACGAAGATAGAACCTTCCGGGCCATACCATGCCGGGATCTGGTGACCCCACCACAGCTGGCGTGAAATGCACCATGGCTGAATATTTTCCATCCAGTGGAAGTATGTATTTTCCCACTGCTTGGGCACGAACTCCGTCTTGCCCGTTTTAACCGCTTCAATGGTCGGTGCCGCCAGTGTCTTGGCATCGCAGTACCATTGATCGGTCAGATACGGTTCGATCACAACATCGGAACGGTCGCCATGCGGCACCGTATGCGTATGCGGCTCGACTTTCTCCAACAGCTCCTGCGCTTCCAGTTCGGCCAGGATTTTCTTACGTGCTTCAAAACGCTCCAGCCCCACATATTCTTCCGGCGCATTGCCATTGATATGGGCGTTATCATCAAAAATATTGATCTGTTCCAGCTTGTGGCGTTTGCCGACCTCGAAGTCGTTGAAGTCGTGCGCCGGGGTCACCTTCATCGCGCCAGTGCCGAATTCAGGATCGACATAATCATCGGCAATGATTGGAATCAGGCGACCCACGATGGGCAGCACAGCAAATTTGCCGACAACATCGGTGTAGCGTTCATCCTTCGGATTTACGATGATTGCCGTATCACCCAGCATGGTTTCCGGGCGTGTCGTTGCAATTGTCACGAAACGTTCCGTCGAACCTTCAACCGGGTAACGGATGTAATACATGTTACCCTTGATGTCCTTCGGCAGAACTTCCAGATCGGAAATCGCGGTGTGGAATTTCGGGTCCCAGTTTACAAGGCGCTTATCACGGTAGATCAGGCCTTCCTTATGCAACTGGACAAACGCCTTACGCACGGCTTTGTTCAGGCCTTCATCCATTGTAAAACGTTCACGCGACCAGTCAGGCGTCGTGCCCAGACGGCGCAGCTGATTAACAATGGTACCGCCCGATTGTTCTTTCCACTCCCAGACCTTTTCGAGGAATCTCTCGCGGCCCAGATCACGGCGATTGATCCCTTGAGCCGCCAGCTGACGCTCGACGACCATCTGGGTCGCGATACCGGCATGGTCGGTACCCGGCTGCCACAGCGTATCCTTGCCGTTCATGCGGTTATAGCGCACGAGGATATCGTGCAGCGTATTATTCAGCGCATGCCCCATATGCAGGCTGCCGGTCACGTTCGGCGGCGGCATCATGACTGTGAAGGGTTTTGTATTCCGTGCGGGATCGGCTGCAAAGGTGCCAGAGGCTTCCCATTCTTTATAAAGGGACTGTTCAACGGCCTGCGGATCAAAGGTTTTCTCGAGCATTTTCACATATCAAATTAGCGGTCAACGGGAATTCAGAATTAAATGGTAAGAGACTGGAAATCAAGAATTTCCAGTCTTTCCGCGGATTGTGGGTGAGCGAGATCAGTCTTCGGGCTGGGCCTGACGGGCAAGGCGCTGCAGTTCCTTGGCAACCAGCTTTTCAATCAGCGGCGGCAGGTTCTGGTCGAGCCAGTCGCGCAGCATCGGACGCATCAGATCGCGCACGATATCTTCCAACGTGATGCCCGCTAGGTGAGACTGACGTTCAACCGGCGTACGCGCGGCCAAACGGGCAAAACCCTGCAGTGCGGCGTGGGCCGCGTTATCAGTGAGGATTGAACCTTCAGGTTCCGGCTCCGGTTCGGGTTCCGGTGCTCTACGCGGCGGTGGTGGCGGCGGCAACTCTTCTTCGTGATCTCGCAAATCGACCACGATACGCTCTTCCTCCGGCTCATCACGAATGACATCCGTCAGCTCAAGCACATCATCCTTCACCGGCGCGGCGGCCGGTTGAGGAGCTGGTTTGGCAGGTTCTTCGTCGTCATCCGCAATGATCTGGCGGATGGATGCGAGGATTTCCTCGATTGACGGTTCCTGTTCTGATGATTTTTCAGGCATGAATCACTATAGTGGAGCTTGAATCAAAGCATTAACGGAATCAGTTTCCACTATTGCTAAGCACTTGTCAAAGAGGGATTTTTACCCCTATTCAACAATATCCACATCCATTCCCAGCATTTTCCAGCGCGCGGCTTCCATATCCCGGACGGGATTATAGGCAATTTCAGGAAAACCAAGGGTTTGAGGGGTCAAAATCCCCAAAGATTCAGCCAATGCGAACGATGCGACAACCTTGTCACGTTCGGCAGACACAAGGGCCACCTGTGAATCCAGATATTCCTGATCCGAGTCCAGTGCATCCAGAATCGTCCGCGTCCCCAGTTCGGCTTCCTGACGGACGCCTTCTTGCGCTACGCGACTGGCTTCGACCTGCGACTTTCGGGATTCGATTTCAGCGTTGGCAGCCTGCAGGCTCTCCCAGCTGGAAATCACCCCTTCGCGGGAACTGCGTTTTGACTCGATTGTTTCAATGAAGCGCTGGTTTGCCGCATACTTGGCCTGACGAACGCGGGAACGGGTATAGCCCCCCTCATAAAGCGGCACAGTCGCAATCAGGCTCAGTGACTTTGTCGAGGTATCATCCTGGCTGCCTGGCTGCGGGTCCCATGTTTTATCCCAGCTGGCCGCCAGCCCCAGTTCAGGCAGCAACTCGCCGAAGACTGTCCCAATATCTTTCTCGGCAGACTGTTGCAGATATTCGGCAGCGACGACGGATGGATTGTGTTTCTCGCCCCAGTTAACGGCTTCATCCAGCGTCGCAGGAAATTTGAAACTGACTTCCTGATGCGTTACGCCATCGGCGGGCACGCCGACAAGTTTTTCATAGGTCGCAAGACTGCTCTTCAGGTTACCGACAGCCGCTGTGTAATTGGCTTGCGCGCGGGCAAGACGGGCCTCTGACTGCGCCACGTCGGTGCGAGTCACCTCGCCCACTTCAAAGCGGTTTTTTGAGGCCCCCAGTTGTTTTTTCACAACGTCGATATTGCTCTGGCTCAGTTCAACCAAAGCCTTGTCGCGCACAACGTTCATATAAGCGGTTGCAACCTCGCGCAGCAATTGCTGCTCCAGCGCATTCAGGATCGCACCCTGCGCCATAATCAGATTTTCAGCGCTACCGATGCCTGAAACCGTACGTCCGCCGCGATAAAGCGGCTGCGTTACAGACCATTCAAGATTTTGTGATGTCGTGCCATCGTCCGTCCCTGCACCGTCAATATCGGCAGTGGTGATTGTTCCCGTCACATCGGATTGCGGCATCCAGCCGGATTGCGCCTGCGGCAGGCGCTCCGCCGTCCCCCGCATTTCGGCGCGCGCCGCGCGCAAAGTCGGGTTGTTCATATAGGCCATGCGCAAGGCTTCGTTCAGGCCCTTGGATGCTGATGCCGTGTTGGCTGTGACGACGCCCGATGCGGGCATCTCGGCAGCCTTGGGTTGCATATAGGTTTGCCCCGGCACGGACGCACTGTCCTTGGCGGTTGTTTTAACAGGCTCAGTCTGGGGTATAGGGTCGACATCGCCCTCTTCAATTTTCATGGCCTGATGCGGTGTTTGCGACGGATCGATCTGCGTTTCAATCGCATCAGGTGATGGCGTCAATGACGATTCAGCCGCATAAGCCATCCCCTGAAGAGATACAACAGCCACTGATACGAGTAGCCAGTTTTTGAGATTGAGAGCAAGCATCTTTCGTTTCACCTGTGTTGAAATGGTTGTATCCAATCAGTCGACAATCAGAATCTGAAATCAGGACGAGGAACAAAGCCGTCCAGCCACGGGCTGATGGCATCGTACTGCGCGCTATGTGAAAAAGTGCCGTTTTCATCCCGCGCAATCTTCATGATCACTCCCGTCGGCTTTACCGGATGCCGCAGCACACATACCAGACGCCCTCCCGGCGCCAATTGAGACAACAGATCTGATGGAACTTCGCTTACTGAACCATTCAGAACAATCCCTGTATAGGGCGCATGTTCGCTGCATCCTGCCGTATTCGCCCCGGGAACAGAGACGATATTGCTGCACTCGAGATCATTCCAACTCCCTCGAACAGAGTCCGGGAAGCCGTCACGCCCCTCCAGCGCCACAACCGTACCGACCAGCCGCGACAGAATGGCGGAAGAATATCCGGTGCTGTCCCCAATATTCAGGACAGAATCATTGATGCGCGGGCCAAAAACCTCGATCAGGCGGGATTGCGTCAGTGGGCTCAGGATGAAGCGACCACTCCCCAGCGGGATATCCTCGTCATTATAAGCAATGCCCAGCATCGTCCCCGGCAAAAACCTTTCCCGCGGAATTTCACGAAAAGCCGCCAGCACGGCATCACTGGCGACGCCATTCGTCTGGATCTGGGAATCAACCATGTTTTTGCGGGCGACCGCAGGCGATACAGGCATAAAAACTCTCTCGGGAAGTTGTGGACAAGGAAGACACGTCCCTGATTTTATAACAGAATCTGACGAATCAGACCAGTGTTATCCACAAGACATATATCGGAAAGCTTTTCTGACAAGGGGGTAGATTTACGATATAAACCGTGATATCCCTTGCCTCCTTTACAAGAAGTCCTTGGAAGGCGCGGTGGCCGAGTGGCTAGGCAGAGGACTGCAAATCCTTGTACGCCGGTTCGATTCCGGCTCGTGCCTCCAGTTCTTGTTCCCAATTCCATATAATTCTTTTAAAACATTCCGTTATCGGGTGTTCTTAAAGTTTTGCGTTAGATTCTTTTTTCTTATTCCCTATCCGATACTTGACTCACACCCCTGACGGGTGTTTGCTTCCAAAATGCCTGGTAAAAAGGCAATAAATATAAAAAAACACAGGGAGTTTCGTTTATGTCCTTACTCAAGGCCTCACGGTCCTTTGCTCTATGCGCTGCTTTACTGAGTGCAACGGCTTATTTCCCCTCTTCTATTGCCAAAAACAATGAAGCCGAACCGAAGACACCCGACCCATCGGCGCAGGCCGCGCAGGTTGAAAAGCACCGCGCCCTGATGCAGGAAGCCCTGAGTGGCGAAAAATTCCAGCGCGTCATTGATTATGTGCTGGAAAACACTGTGCGCATCGATGTTAACAAAGCGTTCCTTTTGAAGGCGGCAACAGATGGGATGAAAGCCTGTCTGGAGGCGTCCACCGGACAGACCAAACAGCCTGATGCCGAAATGATGGAGACCTGCGGCCTGGAGGGCGCCATTTCACAGCTTAGCCCTCATGACCATTACATGGACAAGGACGAAGCCGCAGAGTGGAGAGATCAGTTCTCCGGCAAGTTCACGGGAGTGGGCATTGAAATTCAACCTTCCGATAACGGCCATATTCAGGTGGTGAACCCGATTGACGGTTCCCCGGCGCTTGCAGCCGGTATTCTGGCAGGGGATATCATCACGCATGTCGACGGCATCCCCCTCAAAGGGAAAGAAATTTCATTCGG